>JBDTIP010000062.1:0-7975 GCA_039936295.1 Gemmatimonadaceae bacterium | reverse complement strand
ACGTGCAGTCATCCTGGCGGCTGGCCGGGGAACACGGGTAGGGCCGCTCACTGCGCAGACACCCAAGTGCCTGCTCCAGATTGACGGTGGGGCGCTCCTCGATTGGCAGCTCGAGGCGCTTGCAAGTGCGGGTGTTGATGATGTCACCGTGGTCGCTGGCTTCATGGCGGACACTGTGGTGCGCCATGTCGCGAACCGGTGCCGAGTCCTGGTCAACGAGCAGTACGCGACGACCAATAGCATCACATCGTTGCATCTCGCCGCACCGTATCTGAGCGGGCATGCCTTTCTGCTCCAGAATGGCGATGTGTTGTATCCAGCCGATCTAATCCGCCGGCTCGTTGCCGCGCCATGTTACAACGCCTGCCTGGTGGATTCCGGACGCCCATATGAGCCGGCAGAGTATCACGTCGAGGTATCCGACGGGCACATTATCCGGTACAGCAACGCGTTACCGTCCGACCGGTCAGCTGGCCAGAGTGCGCAGTTGCTCCGCGTCAGTGCAGGCGACAGCGCAGCGTTTCTGGATCGCGTTGCACAACTTGTATCGTCCGGTGGCGCCGGAGGTTTTCCGAATCAGGCGTACGATGTCCTGATGAACGGCCACGGGCTTTGGCCCGTCTTTACAGCGGGATTACCGTGGTGGGAAGTGGACACCGCGGACGACCTGGCGCGCTGCAACGTGGACAATGCCGCAATGTCAAAGAATCAGGCACCGCATTCGATCCCTCATCCGGCACCACAGCCTCTCTCGGCCGCACGTGCGGCGAGTCTTATTACGGAGCCCCGACTTCCGTGGCGATTGCGCTGGTTGCCGATCGCGATCGGACAGATGTTTCGTCGCCCGGCACTCGTCGCACGCAGCGTGCGCGCGTTACACGCCGGTGCACTCTCGCTCGACGGGTTGGACTTGGCCGTCAATGGGCCAGGGCTTCTGCGCATCGCGCTATCCGCAGCGCGCGCGGCGGATTTCGAGCCGTTTCTTCTCTGGGGCACTCTCCTCGGCTACATCAGGGATGGCGGGTTCATCTGGGATGATCACGACATTGACATGGGTGTCATGGACGCGGATGCCGATCGCCTGCCTGCATATCGCGAACGCATGAAGCTCCGCGGATTCCACGTGCGCATCGAGAACGGCGACAAACTCTCCATGGTGCATCCACGTCATCCGCGCTTGTACATTGATATCGATGTCGTGCGACGGCACCGCGACGGCTGGTGCATCACCAACCGAGATGCCGATCCACAGAAGATTTTTCGCTATCACTTTCCGTCCGGAGTGTTCGACGGTACGAAGCAAGCGCCGTTCGCGCAGCGATTGATGACGCAAATCCCGGGAGATGCCGCCGGCTTCCTGGCCGCCGCCTATGGCGACTGGCGTGTTCCGTCGCCAAAGGTGGATTACCGCTACGGACCGCTAAACACAGAAGTCGAACTCGTCTCGCAGGCCGCAGCGCACAGCGTGCCGCCGCCTTTGGCAACGACACGGGGGTGCCATGATGGACTATAACGATCTCATTCTTGCATGCTGGGTCGTCCTATTTGGGTATTGGGCATTCTCGGCGGTTGGTGCCAAGAGGACCATTTGGAGCAGGGGCCTGGTGACCGGGGTGTACGTCCGCATCCTCGTCATCGTACTCGTCGTTCTCGTCGTGCACTTCTCGCGCAGCAACTACTGGCTTCGTCACTCCGGCTCGCAAGCGCAGACTCCTTTCGACAACGACTTCTTCTCGAGCATGACCGTGCGTACAATTGGCGTCGCGCTCTGTGTCTGCGGTGTCGCACTTGCGGTCTGGGCGCGGACACATCTCGGCAGGAACTGGGGTATGCCGATGTCGTTCAAGGAGAATCCAGAGCTCGTAACGACCGGCCCCTATGTGTACATCCGCAACCCGATCTACACCGGATTTCTCCTCGCGATACTCGGATCGTCTCTCACCGGTGGGCCGATCTGGCTAATTTTCTTCGTCGTCTTCAGTGCCTATTTCACCTATTGCGCGAAGAAAGAGGAGAAGATAATGACGCAGGAATTTCCGGATACGTATCCCGATTACAAACGGCGCACCAGGATGCTGATTCCGTTCGTGGTTTGAGATTGCGGCGGCTCGCGGCGGCTCGCGGCGACGATTGGCAGCGGCCGCGGTCCAGCGTCTGATTTGCATGGATCGTTACATCGCAAATGAGAGTATTGGTGATCTACTTAGGAACCATCGTCATTTCCGACGCGCCCGGGTCTCCGCCCGCTGCAACCGCGCGCCGATGCCGCCAGAACCAGATCGCAACAACGAGCGTAACGAGCGGCAACACGAAGCCGAATTCGTCTATCGCATACGGCGTGATCTTTCCGCTCGCACTCGTCATCGGGGTGAAGAAGGATTGGATGAAGAGGTTGTGACTCGCGTGCAGTATCGCGGCTGGCCAGACGCTACGAGACCTGAGACGCAGCCACGCCAGCGGGAAGCTTATCGTCATTACGAGAACGGCGAAACACGGGAGACTGAACCACCACGGCGTCCCCATGTTGTAATCGGCGAATACCAGAATTGGCGTGTGCCACAATGTCCAGATGATTCCGGTGACGATAACGCCGCCCGTAAATCCGTATTTCTTGTCCAGATGTGGCGCGAGAAATCCGCGCCATCCGATCTCCTCGCCAAGCGCGCTCGATACTGAGCCCGCCATTCCGTAGATCCCATTCAGGACGAAGAACACGAGGACCGTCACCAATCGCGGAGCGCTCGCCCATCCGAACGTGCTGACGAGTTTGGCTTCGAAGGTCTTGTTGCCAAACGTTCCCAGCCCTGTATTCCATATTATCAGGTATGCCACCGTCGCATAGCCCAGCGGCACGAGATAGCCGGTCAGCTCCCATCGCGACTTGCCCCACTTGAAGCCAAGTATGCTGTAGTCGAGTTTTGCGATCCGACATGTAAGCAGCGCGCCAATGGTCGGACACCACATGAGGCCAACCACATAACGGCCAGCCCCGCCGGTAAGGTGACCGTTCGCGATTATCAGGGCGTAAAAAATCGAGCTCAATCCGAAGGTGATGCACAGGTACAGGATGATTCTGGATCCCACGCTGTCGAATCGCATTCGTGCGTCCCGGTTGGATGGATGGCTGAAGGCCGGATAATATTGCGCGTGAGTTCTGGAAAACGCGAATCGGGCGCCGCCAACCAAGTCTGGCGCATCGGCTTGGCGCGGCTTAGCCTTCCTCTATCCGCCAAAAGAGAGTCCGACATGAATCGCCCTGTTGCCATGTCCCTTCTTGCACTAGCCGCGTCGCCCAGCCTCGCCCAGACCGCCCCGCATCCGTTCAACGTCCACGACCTGGTAATGATGGATCGCGTCTCCGATCCACATGTATCCGGCGATGGTCACCATGTGGCCTTTACTGTTCGCGCAACCGATTACGCGGCGAACAAGGGCGTCACGAGCGTCTGGATGCTCGATCTCTCTACCGCCGGCGCTCAGCCGCGACGTGTGACCGAACCGGGCTTGAGCGCCAACAGCCCGCGGTTCTCGCCCGATGGCGTCACGCTCTACTTCCTCGCACCGAGCTCGGGCGTCACGCAGCTCTGGCGGATTGCTACCGAGGGCGGCACTCCGGCCCAGGTGACGAAACTGCCGCTCGACATCGACAATTATCGCATCTCGCCCGATGGCAAGTCGCTGCTGTTCTCGGCCCAGGTGTTCAACGATTGCGCAACGCTCGAGTGCACCCACGCGCGCCTCGACAGCATCAAGCACGACAAGGCAACAGGACGAGTGTACGACCGCCTGTTCATTCGGCACTGGGACACGTGGTCTGACGGACGCCGATCGCAGTTGTTCGTCATGCCGATTGGTGGCTCCGCCGAACCGGTGCACATCACACGCGGTATCGACGGCGACGTTCCATCCAAGCCGTTTGGCGACGAAACCGAGTACAACTTCTCACCCGACAGTCGCACGGTGTACTTCGACGTGCGCATCGCCGGGACGACCGAACCCTGGTCCACCAACTTCGATATCTATTCCGTTCCTGCCGATGGGTCGTTAGCTCCCAAGAATCTCACGGCCAGCAATCTTGCGTGGGATGCGACGCCGGTCCCGTCCAATGACGGCCGGACGCTGTACTACCTTGCGATGAAGACGCCCGGTTTCGAAGCAGATCGCTTTGGCATAATGGCGATGGACCTCGCAACAGGTGCGACGCGTGAGCTCGACCCCCACTGGGACCGCTCTCCCGGCGGCCTCACACTGTCTGACGACGGCAGAACGCTCTACACGACCGTGGACGACAACGGATCACACTCGTTGTACGCGGTAGACATCGCAAGCGGCAACCCGACAATGCTGCTTGGTGACGGCACCGTCACAGGATTCGACGTGGCCGGCCCCCGCATCGTCGCCGCGCGCCAGGACTTCAAGCATCCCACCGATCTCTACACGCTCGACGCGCACGGCGGTGATCTCACACAGGTAACGCACTTCAATGCCGACAGGTTACGCGACATTCAGTTTGGCGATTACGAGTTCTACACGTTCAAGGGCGCCAAGGGCGTCAGCGTGCAGGGCTACGTGATGAAGCCGGTCGGTTATCAGGTCGGAAAGAAATATCCCGTAGCGTTCATGATCCACGGCGGTCCGCAGGGGGCGTGGAACAACGACTTTCACTATCGCTGGAACCCCGAAGCATACGCAGCCGCCGGCTTCGCGGTCGTGGCCATAAATCCGCACGGTTCCACGGGCTACGGCCAGGCGTTCACCGACGAGATTTCCGGCGACTGGGGTGGCGCACCGCTGGAAGATCTGAAGACTGGCTGGTCAACAGCGCTTGAGCGCTTCTCGTTTCTTGACAGCGGCCGAGCCTGCGCCCTGGGCGCAAGCTATGGTGGATTCATGGTTTACTGGATGGCCGGTGTCTGGAACCAGCCCTGGAAGTGCTTCGTTGATCACGACGGCGTCTTCGACGCACGCATGATGTACTACGCGACCGATGAGATCTGGTTCGAGGAGCACGAGAACGGCGGCACTCAGTTCGAGCATCCGGAGAACTACGAGAAGTTCAATCCGATCGATCATGTGAGCAGCTGGCGCGTGCCGATGCTCATCATCCACAGCGGCCACGATTTCCGCATCCCCGACTCGCAGGGAATCGCGGCATTCACCGCGCTGCAGCGGCGCAGCATCCCGAGCAAGCTGCTGTATTTCCCGGACGAGAGCCACTGGATCCAGAAGCCGCACAACAGTGTCATGTGGCACGACACCGTCATAGACTGGCTCAAGCAGTGGACCGAGGGCGGCGCCGCGAAGTAAGAAAGCGCTAGCTGGCCACTATTTCTTTTTCTTGTCGCGCCCGAACGGGTCACCAGCTACGGCCTCAGTGTGAAGAGCGCACTTCCACGAGCCGTCACGCCGGACCCACGTTGACGAGTCGTTGGCTTCGAGCCTGAGTGGCTTGCCGTCAACGGTCAGCTCTTCTCGCACCTTGTAGGCGACAACTGCCACGTCCTCGCTGATCATCCGCGCCTGCACATCGCTCATCTCGTACGAGTTGAGATCCCACTCGCCATTGGTCATGAGCTTGCGATACTGGTCATTGGTGATCGCGCTCACTCCCTGCGCGCCACTGATGACGCACGGATCATCACTCAGCCTGACGGCGGTGTCGACGTCCTTGTCCACCATTGCGTTCCAGTATTTTTTTTCGAGATCGATGAGTGTACTCGCTGCGCCGCTGGCCATGGCTGGTCTCCGGTCTTGGGTATGTCATCGATCAACGCAGGGGTCATGCCGTGTCCCATCATGCATTCCGGGCGATCGTGTGCCGGAATCGAACGTCAGGAGGAAATTTGTGCCGCGAATGAGGCCGGATCGATATTCGCGCCGCAGACTACCACTCCCACCGTGCGTCCATCGAGGCGCTCGCGAAGCGGATACATCAGCGCAGCCAGTGCCGCTGCACCCGCGGGCTCGACGACGAGCTTCGCCGACCTGAACATCAACCGCATCGCGCCGCGAATCTGATCGTCGTTTACCAGCACTACTTCATCGACAAACTGACGATTGAGCGCGAAGGAATACGGTTCGCATCGCGGCGCGCCGAGCGAATCCGCAATGGTGCGCACCTTGTCCAGCGATTGCGGCGAGTTTGCCTGAAAGCTGCGGTACATCGTGTCCGCGCCCTCCGGCTCTACTACGTAGACGGCGGTCGCCGGACTCATCTGCTTCACCGCACAAGCGACCCCTGCAGTCAGTCCGCCGCCACCAGCTGCCACGACCACCGCATCGAGTACGACATCGCGGTCGCGCATCTGATCGATGAGCTCCATTCCGATGGTTGCAGTGCCAAGTGCGGTACGCGGGCCTTCAAACGGATGCACGAAAGTACGGCCTTCCGCTGCTTCGATTTCTCTGACGCGCGAGAACGCCTCAGTTACGTTGTCGACAAGCTCGACCTCGACGCCGAGCTCGCGGCAGAGCTGAATGCGGAAAGCATTTGCTGTCCTCGGCATTACCACCTTGGCGGTGGTGCCGAGGATACGCGAACAGTAGCCAAGCGATATGGCGTGGTTGCCAGCAGAGACACCAGTGACACCGCGGCTGAGCGCGTCCTGATCCAGGTCTAGCATCACTGATAGTGCACCACGCGGCTTGAAGCTTCCCGTTCGCTGAAAGAGTTCTTCCTTGAGCCATACTTGCGTCGTGGCACCTACCGCTGCAGCCACCGCGTCGTCAACCAGCTTGCGGACAGGTGTTGTGACTACCAGGTCACCAAGTCGTGCGCGATTGGCGCGGATCGCATCGATTGTCGGGGCATCAACCTGTGGTGTGCTCACGTCCCACGCCGCCAATCAGCCACGCGATAGCCAGGGATCGTTCGCCATCCAGTTGCTGTCTGGCGCGAACAGATACACCATACCACCACTCGCGAGCTTCGGAAGCAGTTCCCGTGCGCGCTCCGGTGTCATCGCCGGACATCCCTCGCTGCGTCCCGCGCGCGTCGCAGTTACATACGGCGCACCGTGTGCGACAACGCCGCGCGCACGCGCGTTGTCGTTGAAGTGCCCAGATACTCCGGCGAGCCGGAGCCCGACGGAATGATATGGCTCGCCACCAGCGTGCCCTGTGAACTTGTACAACTCCTGCGCGACGTAGAGTCCAAGCGACGTAGTAGCGGCACCGAATGAATTGGAGAAGTGCGTTGGGACTCCACGTGCGTTCGTCGACGAGCCACGCCCCTGCGCAACCATGAATGGTCCGTCCACGACTCTCAGCGCATGCATGTCAAAGAGATACCCGCGCGGCGTCGAGCTGGAGAGGCCGTAATCCACGAAGTACAGATACGGCTTCCGAACCTGCTCCGGGTGCTCGGACGCAAACGCAAAGTAGCTCTGGAATGCATCGCGAAGTGCGGCTGGATGACTGAGCTGATGAACGCCGGACGCAAGCACGTCGAGCGCCCGATCGGTGCTTGCCTCGGTGCTTGCCTCGGTGCTTGCCTCGGTGCTTCCTTCGGTGCGCGGTTCGGCGCCGCCATCGTGCCGAACCGGATTCATCCCGCGCACTAGCGAGGCGCCAATCGCTGAATTGGACGCGAGGAGCGAACCGGGCGAGCGCAAAACGGCACTGGAACCTGGCGATGCGGAGTACGCATTGCTGGTCAGGTACAACAGCGCCGTCGCGACAGCTAGCGCGGTCGGTACAAGATTTAGAAGCTTGCGTGAGGCCATGTGATACTTCGCGATGTGGTGGACGTGGGTCCAAGGAAGGACGTACACTCAATCAAACGGCGATGGTCGCCTCCGTGGAGACGAACGCGATGTCCTAATGATACACTGGGTCACGCGACACGTGCCAGCCGAACGAGCGTACGATCTCACCCGTGATGCTGCAACCACGCCATCTCCTGCCTGCCAGCCTGCGCCAATCCATGCGCTACCGTACGGAACGGTCGTCCCTGTGTAAACGCTGACGCGATGGC
>JBDTIP010000061.1:0-5709 GCA_039936295.1 Gemmatimonadaceae bacterium | reverse complement strand
TTGGGCGAGTGCATGTAGCGGTTCGGGATACCCACTATTCCAGTCGCGACTCCTTCGTGCGCGATGTGGATTGCGTCCGCATCCGTTCCGGTTGCGCGGCCAATTGCGTGAACTGTAAATGGAATCGACTCGCGCTCGGCGACGTCTCGCAGGAGATTGAAGATGACCGGCGATACCACCGCGCCACGGGTGAGTACCGGGCCGCCGCCGATCCTGGCTTCGCCGTGCTCCTTCTTCTCGATGGTCGGATGATCGACCGCGAAGGTTACATCCACTACGATAGCCATCTGCGGCTTGAGCGACGTTGCTGCAACGCGCGCGCCGCCGCCGCCCGGGCCTACTTCTTCCTGCGTCGTCGCAACCGCGACGACTCGTGCCGTACCTGGCTTCTCAGCGTACCGCCTTAACGCCTCCAGCACCGCAAATGCACCAATTCGATTGTCGATTGACCGGGATACCATGCGGTCGTTCGGCATCTCGATCGCCTGCGCGTCGATCACGCCAACATCGCCGACCGAAAGGAACGACTCGGCGTCCGCCTTGTTCCTGGCCCCGATGTCGACCCACAGGTCGCGCATTCTCGCCGCCTTCTCGCGGTCTTCGGGCCGAATGACGTGCATCGGGAGCTTGCCAACACCGCCCAGGACGTCCCCGTGGCTGCCGAGAAAACGAATGCGCTGCCCGACAAGAACTTGCGGGTCCCAGCCTCCGACTGGACTGATGTAGACGAAGCCGCCGTCGTCGATATAGGTAACCATGACGCCAATCTCGTCGATGTGACCCGCCAGCATTATTGTCGGCGCTCCGCCCGGATTGACCACTGCCATCGAGTTTCCTGTCACATCGGTAGAGACGGTCGCGAACCTGGACGCCTCGGTGCGCCAAATCAGCGCCGGAGCCCTCTCAAAGCCCGACGGACCCGGTGTGTCGAGCAGGGTGCGGAGAAAGGCACGCGCTTCTTTTGAGATCATCTCGCGAGGTTTGGGATGCCGTTGACGACCGTTGCGATGACGAATCTCCTCGCTGGGTTATGCGCCTCATTCAGTCGGCCCCTATCGTACGGCCATGCGGCAATTCCGTCAACCTCAAATGTTTTCGCGGCGAACTTTGCCGCGCCATTCATTGCCGGCGCCAACGTAACACCTCTCACCAAGGCGATAGAAACCTATCGCGATCTAAAAGAGTTGTATAGGTTACATTAGTTTTTCAGACCAATCTAGACAGTCCAGTTATTTCGAGGATCCTCGTGGCCGAACTGACGAACCCCCGTTGCACGACAACCCGCGGCGTCACCGCGCTGGTCGCGCTCTTCCTCTATTTCAGCCGGGATGCGCGCGACGATGGATGAGCTGCTGCGCAATACCCTCAAGGTTCAGCGCGCGATGCGCGATCTGACCCAGGCCAAGCTGGCGGAGATGGCGGGTGTCACTCGCAAGTCCGTGAATGCAATCGAAACAGGTAGGATGGTGCCGTCGGTGCTTCTCGCACTCAAGCTTGCGAGCGTGTTGAGCGTGCCCGTGGAGGCTTTGTTCAGCTTGCACCGCGGTGACGACGGCAAGAGCAGCGGCGCAGTGCAGCCGGTGCTAGTGTGAATCGCGCACGGCGTGCGTCGTTTGCACGGGAAGGAACCCGTACTTGTGATACACGGCCTGCGCCGCGGGTGATCGCATGAAGAGCACAAAGTCGTGCGCGGCCTGTCGATGCGGTGCCGTTTTGAGCGATCCTGCCACATAAGTGACGCGGATATTCATCGAGTCCGGTAGCTCGACGACGCCGATCGGATTACCGATCATTCGTTGAAAGAATGCCTCGGTGTACCACGTCGGTCCGGCGTCGGCGAGGTCCTGCATCAGGTTGATCGGCGTCTGTCTGTGATGAACCTGCGTCAGCAATGTCGTCCCATCGACAACTTTTGTCTTCATGATTCGCGTGTCCAGCGCCAGGCCACCTGCTCGGCGGTACAACTCCTCTATCTGCTTGCCAATTCCTTCCCACGCGGGATTCGGCATGCTCACTCTCACCGACGGATTGCCAAGATCGGCCCATGAGTGTACCTGCGCAGTATCGCCTTCGCGGACCATTATCGCGAGGTGATTGTCGGCGTAGGCCACCGTTGTATCGAACATCTTTTTTGACTGCTGCATCTGCGCGATGCGCCCAGCGCCAGCGGCGTACACGTCCGGCTTGAGCTCGATGCGCAGATTGCTCAACACCAGTGCTCCCATATCGATCTGACTCGCGAGCAGTCCCGGGGGCAGCGTCTCAACAAAGATTCGCTTGTATTGTGGATGGGCAGCGCGAAATGCGTCGAGGAGATCCGGAACAACCATGAACTGGTTGCCGGCAAAGAATACGACGAGATCAGGGTTGACGATATCGCCGTAAAGGTCCGCAACGTTGTCGATGTTGGGGGCGACGAACGCGCGACCACCGCTCGGAGATCTTCCCCACGGCGGATAAACCTTTACCGCACTCGATGCAACCGACGATGCCGCGCGCTGCTGCTCGAGCGTGTACATCTTGCAGCCGGAAATTGTGTACGCCAGCAGTACCGCGGCGAGCGCGAGTGCTGAGCGTCCAGTGTTACTCCTTTGATTGATCAACCTGCGTACACGTAGCCCACACCACGCTCCTGCATCTCGGTGAACGCGATGACCATTGCTGGCACCAGCGTCACTCCCGGGAGGATACCGCCGAGTATGGCGTTGCGAACCTCGTCCGGACTGCCGAAGCCGGCGGCCGAAAGTTTCTTCGTCGCACCTTCGACCGTATTGTGACAGACGAGGAACAGAATGCCACGCTTCTGCAACGCCTGCACAGTTGCGGCTGCATCGACGAGGCCGCCAGCGGCGACGTTGGATGCCACAAAGAGGTTGTGAGTGCCAGGCGATTTCGTAGTGGGGTCGATTATCCCGTACTGCTCTCCCAGATGGAAGCGCTGCCACAGCGCGTCGTTCAGCACGATGGGGATGCCAGTCCCGCGCACCGCCATCACGAGATTGATGTCCCGCTCCGGAACGCCGAAGGATGCGCGCCAGTCATTGAGATAATTGCGCCCCTGAATGAGAGCGTTGCCGTTTTTGTGGGTTTCCACGTCGAATGAGACGCGATGCTTGCGATTCAGCGTCCTGAGCCACTTGTCGTCGGGCGATGGCAAGCTGCCTGTATCATCGTAGTGGCTGGGCCTGAAGGCGGTCCCGATAAACGGAAGTGCAGCTACCGCCGCCAGTCGGCCAAGAAAGCCCCTGCGGGCTGTAGGCTTGGAAAGGTCGAGCATCGTTCCTCCGGCTCACGTCGAGCCTTCTAATGTGAGATGCGGTGAGGGTCGCTCACCCCGCAAGATAATCAGCGCTGACGGTGCGGTCGCTACCGCGTGCGAGGCCAATCATGTTGAAGATCACAGTCAGCACTGCGCTCACGATCAGATTGGCCACGAAGGCGTAGAACGCCGAGTAGCCAGGAATTACACTGCTGCCGATGTGCAACGGGAATATGGCCGTAAAATGTTGTGACGCGGCCATCGCGGTTCCTGTGACCATTCCAACCGCCCATCCCGCCAACAGCGCCCAGCGATGAAACCACCGGGTGTACAAACCAAACACGATTGTGGGAAACGTTTGCAGGATCCACACGCCGCCGAGCAATTGGAAGTTTATCGCTTCCTGTCGCGCGTTTTCAAGTAGAAGAATGAAGGCGAGCGCACCGAACTTTACCACCAGCGATGCAGCCTTTGCCATGCGTGCTTCCTGATGCGGCGTTGCGTTGGGCCGGAAATATTCACGATATATGTTACGCGTGAACAGATTCGCCGTGGCGATGGACATGATCGCCGCAGGCACCAGCGCGCCGATTGCAATCGCCGAGAAGCCAACACCAGCGAACCAGCGCGGGAACATCATGTTGAACAAGGCCGGAACCGCGGACTGCGCGCCATACACCGGATCTGGCTTGATGCCAGCCGCGAGCGCCATGAATCCCAGCAGCGCAATCAATCCGAGTAGCAAGCTGTAAGCTGGGAGAAACGCCGCATTGCGCTTGATGACGCTGCGACTGTCGCTGCTCAACACGCCCGTGATGGAATGTGGATAGAGGAACAGCGCGAGCGCTGAGCCAAGAGCCAGTGATGCATATGATCCGTATTGCGCAGGCGCGAGAATCAGCTTCTGCTTTGGCACCGCGGCGAAGATGTGTCCGAAGCCGCCAAGCTTGACGGGAATGATTATTACGGCAGCCAGCACTACGATGAATATCAGCGCATCCTTGACCAGAGCTATCATGGCGGGAGCGCGCAGTCCGCTCGAGTACGTGTACGCCGCGAGGATGACGAAGGCGATGATGAGGGGCAGGTCACCGGCAAGCCCCGACCCTCCAATTCCGACCGCACCCAGAACGACCTGGATGCCAACCAGCTGCAATGCGATGTACGGCATCGTCGCAAGAATGCCCGATATCGCAATCGCGAGTGCCAGTGTGCTGCTGTCGTACCTCCCGCGCACGAAGTCGGCGGGCGTGACGTAACCGTGCGTCCGCGACACCGACCACAGCCTCGGCATTATCAGATACACGAGCGGGTACACGAGGACGGTATACGGAACCGCAAAAAACCCGATCGCGCCGGCGCCGAACACCAGTGCCGGCACCGCGATGAACGTGTACGCGGTGTACAGGTCTCCGCCAAGCAGGAACCAGGTGACAACCGTCCCGAATCGGCCGCCGGCGAGCCCCCACTCGTGCAGGAGATTCATGTCGCCGCGGCGCCAGCGTGCAGATACGAAGCCGAGCCCGGTGACGAGTGCAAACAGCACGATCATCACCGCAAGCGCGGGCACGTTTATCGATGACATCATGCGCGCCTCGCGCGCCGACGATCAATGCCGCACGCGCAATTCATCGCTCGCGTCGTTGCTCGCGTCGTTCGGCGCGATCACCGATATCGGCGTGACCGTTGCGCCGCGCCGACTCGTCGGTGAGGTAGACGACGATCGTGATAGTGGCGCCGATTCCTATCCAGAGGAACTGATACCAGTAGAAGAATGGGATTCCCCAGACTTCAGGTGCGATCGACGTGTATGACGAGACCCAGAGAGTTCCTATGTATGGTATGATGAGCAGCAGCGGGGTCGCTCTGCGCCAGCCACGGTTACGCTGCGTCCGCAAGTCCTGCTGCATGTTCATGCCTGGATCCTTGGCAATGCGACCTCGGTAAGTCTGTTTACATGGGTGTTGCGCGTTCAACCGTCCCGATTGTGCGTGTGCATCGGGGTTTACTGGGTATTGTGTCGCGATAATGTGGTGGCATATCGCGCCCGCGGCCAGATGGGTATCCAAGGAAGCGCGCCCGGGCCGCCCCGATGTTGCTCAGGCACTGGGTCACAAAAATGTGAAGCTGGTCTCGCTGCACTAATTTGGTGCACTAGTTCGCTGCACTCATTCGGCGCACGTGCCGCACATGCCTACCGCCAAGCTGAGAATCCCAGGACCGTCTGGCCGATCGCCATGATTCCCACCACGATCAGGATCAGCGCCAGGGCGATCCCGCCAAGCCGGATGCCGAGTTCGTGTCGCTGACTGCTCGATTGCTGTCCGATCAGGAACGCGCCGTGCGTGACGACCGCTGCGAACACCATCAGAATGAGGTGACCCGTCACCGCATCGGGAAAGACGCCACCCATCATGAGTGCGACGCCGAGCAGTATCTGGAGGTCGAGC
>JBDTIP010000060.1:0-4667 GCA_039936295.1 Gemmatimonadaceae bacterium | reverse complement strand
CTGGGTGCTGGGCAGGCGAGCGAAACCGCTCTTCACAAAAGCGGCGGCGATTAGAATCGCGAGAATCGCGCGGCTAACCTCCCATCGCTTCAAGCGAGAACCTCCGCCACGAGCGAATCCGGCAAGTGGACGGTGTAACCGTGTTCGGCGGCCGCCATCATTCCGATCCGAGCCGGCACGGCGTACTCGACCGATCCAGACCGGCTTTTCTTGTCTCCCAGCATCAAATCGAGCAAGTCCCTCGCTGATGGGCCGGTCGGGCGAACGACTGGAAGACCCGCTCCCAGCAGGGATTCATGAATGCGGGCCGCGGTGCCGATCTCGGTTACACCCGCACGTTCGGCGGCGGTTGTTTCGAGAAGCATTCCCACGCCTACGGCTTCGCCGTGACGCATGGTGAAGCCGCTCAGCAGCTCGATCGCGTGCCCTATCGTGTGGCCGAAGTTCAAGGCTTTGCGTGCTCCCCGTTCACGTTCGTCCGCTGCGACAACCCCGACCTTGAGCCGGACGCTCTTCTCGATGACGTGATTGAGAGCAAGAACGTCACGCTTGCGCTGGTTCGGCGCAAGGAGCCGGGGCGCGGTGGCCGCGACAAAATCGAAATATTCGGCGTCGGCGATTGCCCCATGCTTGAGAGCTTCGGCAAGTCCAGAGCGAAGCTCGGGTTCGGGGAGCGTGTCCAGTACCTCTGGGTCGACAAGCACGGCGGCTGGCTGGTGAAATGCCCCAACCAGATTCTTGCCATGCGCTGTGTCGACACCCGTCTTGCCGCCGATCGAGGCGTCGATCATAGCGAGAAGCGTTGTGGGCACGTGAACCACGGGCACGCCGCGCAGGAACGTCGCCGCAACAAACCCGGCGACGTCGCAGACGACGCCGCCACCCAGTGCGACGATGGTCGTGTCGCGGCCCAGCCTGGAGGCCAGAAGCTGGTCGGTAATCGCGGCCCAGGTGGCCACAGTTTTCTGCGATTCGCCAGCAGCAATCGTGACTGCCACAACCGGTCCGCCTGCGCTGTTGAGCTGGTCGCTCAAGCGCGCGGCGTACAGCGGTGCGACGTTGCTGTCGGAGACAAGGACGTAGCGGTGTGCTGGCGCGACGGCCGCAACCATGGCGCCGACAGTGGAAAGAAGGCCTGGTCCTATTCTGACCTCGTACGTGCCGGCATCAACGACGGCGATGTCGGAATCTCCGGTGCGCAGCGTTGCGCTGGCTACCACGTAACTTCGCCAGCTCCAGCGCGTCGGTTGGCGACGCGCGCAAGTGAGAAGAGCAGATCCGAGAGCCGGTTGAGATACACCACCGTCAACTTGGGAAGCTCGACTGACTGGCCGAGGTGAACCACCTTGCGCTCGGCGCGCCTGCACACGGTTCGAGCGACGTGCAGTGCAGCCGCCTTCGGTGTCCCTCCCGGAATTATGAACGCCTTGAGCGGCTCCAGCTCATTGTCGCACGCGTCGATTGCGTGCTCTAGCTCCGCGATGCGCGTGTCATCAATCCGCGCCTTCGCGAGATGGTCGTGCATCTTCTCCAGATCGGGCGTGGCGAGTAGTGCACCGATTGCGAAGAGGTCGCGCTGCACCGCGACGAGCACCTCATCCACCCTCGGCATCGGACCGGTTGCGCGCGCGGCGCCAAGTACCGCATTCAATTCATCGACGTCGCCATAAGCGTCAACGCGCGAGTCGTCCTTCGGTACGCGTCCGCCGCCAAAGAGGCCGGTCGTGCCAGCGTCGCCCGTTTTCGTATAGATCTTCATAGTCATCTCCGGCTAAATTTCGCCTTTATGGAGCGCGAGATCAAAGATGTAACGATATTGGGCGCCGGCCCGACCGGACTTTTTGGCCTTTTTTACTGCGGCATGCGCGGGGCAAGCGCCCAGGTTCTGGACGCGCTGTCCGAGACGGGCGGCCAACTTACCGCGCTGTACCCTGAGAAATACATCTTTGACGTAGCAGGCTTTCCAAAGGTGCTGGCCAAGGACCTGGTTCGCTCACTGGAGGCTCAGGCGGCACAATTCGGCGAGCCCATTCACCTCAATCAGCACGTCAAGGGCCTCGAGCACCATGATGACCATTTTGTTCTGACGACCGAGACTGATCGGTTCCCAACGCGATCGCTGGTCCTGGCCGCCGGCATAGGTGCCTTTTCGCCGCGCCGCCTGCCGCAGGCGGTTGCAGAGCCGTGGTACGGGCGGGGGATCCAGGACCGCGTGCTGGATCCGGAGCAGTACCGCGGCAAGCGAGTGATCATAATCGGCGGCGGCGACTCTGCCTTCGATTGGGCTCAGCAGCTGCGCGGAATCGCGGCAACGATCAGCCTCGTTCACCGAAGCGATCGCTTTCGGGCGCACGCAGCGACTGTTGCCGACGTGCTCGCTTCAGCGGAAGCCGGCAACACCCGAATGTTCACCTTCCACGAGCTTCACGACATCCATTCCGATGGCGACTGCTTCGATGCGGTGACGCTGAGGCATGTCAAAACGAAGGAGTTGTCGAAAGTCGAGTGCGACGTGATCCTCCCTATGCTGGGGTTCGTGAGCGATCTGGGGGCGCTAAAAGATTGGGGTCTCAATCTCGAGAACGACGAGATAGCCGTGAACAGTCAGATGGAGACCGGGCGCGCCGGCATCTACTCGGCGGGCGATATCTGTGCGTATCCCGGCAAGCTCAAGCTGATCGCAACGGGCTTTGCGGAAGCTGCGACCGCAGTGAATCAGGCAGTGCACTGGATTTATCCAGACAAGAAAGTTGCGCCCGGCCACAGCTCGAACATGGCCGTCTTTGGCCAGAAGGACGACTGAGTCGTTTCAGTTGCTTTGAGTGCTTTAAGCCGTCGCCGTCATCACCGCTTCGGCTTCGATCTCAACCAACATTGCCGGATCGATCAGCCGACTGACCTCGACCATGGTGGCGGCGGGTCTGACATCACGAAAAAATTCACCGTGGGCGCGCCCGATAGCTTCCCACTGCGATATGTCGGTGACGAACATGCGGGTGCGCACCACGTCCGCGAGCGTCGCTCCTGCATCGGCAAGCGCGCGCTCGATGGTGCGCAGCGCCTGGAGCGTTTGCGCGTACGGATCCCCAGGACCGACGACGATGCCATCGGCGCCCACAGCAGTCGAACCAGCGACATACACGTGGTTGCCGATGCGAACGGCGCGCGAATAACCGACCACGTCTTCCCACGGGCCACCACTCGAGACGTTTCGACGGCTGTCGGTCACAGGCTCACTCGCTTGTCGGCCTTCGCGTATGCGAGGTCGGTTAGCAGGTTGACAAGGACGAAGATTACACTGAGAAACAGCACGCTTCCCTGAATTGCAGGCAGATCGCGTCGCGAGATGGCATTCACTACGTAACGACCCAGTCCGGGCCAGCTAAAGATGGTCTCAGTGAGAATACTGCCGGTGAGATAGTAGCCGAAATCGAGGCCGAGCACGGTGATGACGGGGATCAGCGCGTTGCGCAAGCCGTGCTTGAGGATAACTGCGCGCTCGCTCAGCCCTTTCGCCCTCGCAGTGCGAATGAAGTCGCTGTTTAGCACGTCGAGCATCGCTGAACGCGTTACGCGTGCGAGGAAAGCGACGGAGCGTGTGCCCAGTGCGAGCGCAGGAAGGACGAGATGACGCAGTCCGCCATAGCCCGATGGCGGGAGCCAGCGCAGCCTCACGGCAAACAGCAGGATCAGCAGCAATCCAACCCAGTATACGGGAAACGATATACCGAGGTACGCGCCGCCAAGCGCGATGCGATCGAACCAGCCGCCAGGTCGCGCCGCGCTCAGTACGCCGATGAGTATTCCGGTGATCGACGCGAACAACATCGCCGTCCCCGCCAGCAGGAGCGTTTTTGGAAAGCGCTCGAGCACATCGCTCAGAATCGGCCTGCGAGTTATGTAGGACGTTCCGAGGTCCCCGCGCAACACGCCTCCTGCGTAATGGGCGAATTGCGTCGTCATCGGCTCGTCCAGCCGCAGCTCCTTGCGCAATCGCGCAATCGTCGCCGAATCGGCGCGCTCTCCGACCATTTCCTGAACCGGATCGCCTGGCGCGACGTATAGCAAAAGGAACGTCACGACCAGAACTCCGAACAGCGTTGGGATCGCCAACAGCAGTCTGCGAATGATGTACGACGTCATCTGGCCGCCGCCTTTTTTGGCTGCTCGATGTATGTCTTGGTCCAGCGCTCGCCGGTGAAGATCGACGGCACCGTGAACCCCTTGAGCCACGGTTGCACGGCGTACAGCTCGGTGTAGAAGAACATGAATAGCATCGGAGCCTGCGCGTGTGCCATTGAATCCGCCTCGCGGTAAAGTGCGAAGCGCTTTCGGTCGTCGGACTCACGCCGCGCAGCCGATACCACACTGTCGTAGGTCGCGTTGCTGAAGAACGATACGTTTCCGCCGACTCCCTTGTTTGCGCTGTGCAGCAGCGGGTACAAAAAGTTTTCTGCGTCCGGGTAGTCCGCGTACCAGTCCTTGAGCGCGATGTCGGTCTTGCCGTTTCGCGCCGCCTCGCGCATGGACGACGCGTCGCGCTGGACCAGTTTGACCCGGATGCCGACGCGTCCGAGATAGGCTTGAATCGTTTGCGCTATGCGCGGAAACTGTTCGCTCTGGGACGTCCAGAGTTCGATGTCGATTCCGTTGGGGTAGCCGGCTTC
>JBDTIP010000059.1:0-7465 GCA_039936295.1 Gemmatimonadaceae bacterium | reverse complement strand
CAGTGCTGCGATAAGTACGAAAGCAGAATTGGCCCCCGCAACCGCGAGAGCCCATTCTGCATGCCGCGGCGCCGCTTGCGACCTATTCGAGGTCGCCCGGCCCGCGGCGGCCACGGCCCGCGCCGCCGCCAAATGCCGGTGGACTCTTCACGCTGTCCGGCACCTGCTTCCACTGATCAGGCGTCAGAACTTTCTGAACCTTCGCCATCGCGTTGGTGAGATTCAGCCGGCCGGCAACTATCTGCGGCCGAATCTTCGCAATGATCGCCTGCGGGTTGCCCGTCCCCTGCTTCGCAACCTCTGCCCGGATCTGCTGCCCGAGAGCAAGTGACTGCGCCGCGAGTGAATCGGAGATTGTGGTCAGCGCTGTGACCTGCGCGCCCGTCAGCACGAGCGTTTCCCGCATGGCGATGATCTGCGCTACCGGATTCTGAACAGCTGCGGACGCCATCGAGGAGCTGTCGGTGCGCGCAGCGAAGATCTGCCGGAATCGCTGGCGCGGATCCGGTCCCAGCGCGAGACGAGCCTGCAGGGCCAGGACGAACGGCTGACGGTAGACTGCACGCGCCGTGTTCGTCGAGCCGAACCGTCCGTTCACGTCGTAGATGTATTCATTCGTGGCTGCATTGAATCCGCGAACGTAAAGCAGCGTTGGATCCGACCGGTTGAACTGACCCCAACCCTGCAACTTGCTGCCGTGCAGGACTTGATCGAGGCCTGCAAGTACGTTGCTGGCGACGAGTGAAAAGGTCATCTTCTGGTGCAGCCCGAAACCGTCGGGGTGAAAATTTGCCTGCATGTCGAGCGACGGTGTCCACGGGCCTCGGCAACTGTTCCGTTCGGCGACGGTGCCGAGCTGCGCGACGAGGCAGGCGCGGATGTTAGACGGCGCGCTCGCAATGAGAGCCTTCATCGCAGCCGCAACCGCAGGATCCTGCGTCGTGCCGGGGTTGAAGATGAAGGCGCGGTCGTTGCGAGAGCCGTCACCGTTGATGTCCCCAGAAACGATCGGCGTGAACGGTGCGCCCGAGCTCAGACGTGCATTCGCGGTGATGTCCATCCACGTCTTGATCGGTTTTGTGAAATAGGTCTGCAAAGTGTTGCGGATGTCGTTATCGCCTGGCCCCCATTCGTTCACGTTTGGATTTCCGCCAGTGGTGGGTGACGCAAAGCCCTGCGCCGCCGAACAGCAGTTGAATGTCGACTGGTCACGAGTGCGCTGAAGGGTGTATGCGAATGTGAATACCAGTCCGCCAGACGTGGCTCCGTTCATCGACATCGTAAGCTGCCGCGTATCGCTCTGCAACCCGGAGCTCAGCTCCAGAACCTGACCGTACTGGGGATCGATGCGCGATCCGCGCGAAGTCACCTGACCCGTGTTCGGCACAATCGCTGACGCTGGCGCATACACCGGCCGGTTACCTTCATCCGCGAGCCTGAACGCCGGCGTCGTGTTGAGATTGAGGTCGGCCACGCCATACAGCGCGACTCCGCGCGCGTAGCTGGCATCCGTTGAAAAGGTGATGTTGCCGAACAGCCTGTGTTGCAGACCCAGCGACCCACGCCAGGAGCGCGGCGCCTCGAAGTCCGGCGCGAATACGGTGACGGATGGCTCTACCACTGCGAAGTTGCTCGGCACCGAAGGATTCGCGACGCAGGATGTCGGCGTGGATGTGGGATCGGCAACGTAGCTGCTCCAGTCCGTCGTCGGCACCGCCGGACCAATGCACGACACAGATTGCTCGGTATTCATTAGACCAGTCGCACCTGCTGCAGAGGTGAACAATCCAGTCGGCGTTTTTGCCCGGAACTCGCCGATGCCGCCGCGAAGGAGGAACGCCGACTGAAACTGTGCGAATGGATCGTTGGGATTTGGCTTCGTCAGATTGACCGAGAAGCCGATGCGTGGGCTGAAGTGAACTTCGGACGGGAAGTCATTCGTGCGCAACCCGAATTTAGCCAGCACGTCGGAGTTGAGCGGCGGCGGATCGTCTATGCGGGTTCCTTCCGCACGCAGGCCATACACTATCTGCACCTGTCGGTTCGGCCGCCACGTGTCGCCGATGTACACGGCTCCCGCCACCGTCTTGCCTGCACGCTCCTGGCCGAGAAGTGTTCGGCTGTAGCTGTCGGGCTGATCGTTCAGGAACGAATTAAGCGAATTGTAGGTGAATGTACCCAGTTGATTCGTCGTGCTGTTCTGGCGGAACGTGTTGAGGTCGAATAGAACGCCCATGCGCACGCGATGCACGCGATCGCTGCTCAGGAATGAAACCTCATCTGCTGCCTCGAGCAGTGACGAACTGCCCGCCGACGGGAATCCCGGATTGCCGCCAAAACTGACGACGCTGAGTGCTTGAGTGCTGTCGCCGAGCGGCGAGCTGATCCTGACGCGTCCAGCCGGCAGCGTGAGATACCCATCCGAGTGATTGTTGTCACGCGAGTAATAGCTGCGCAACTCGTTGATCAGGCCACTCTCAAAATTTGAAGTGAGCGTGGCCGCGATCCCCGAGCCCGACGTAACGCTCACACCAGCGCTTGCAGGGAGCGCGTACGGGTTCGAGCGCGTTGGGTCCTGTGTGCTTCGACGGTAATCGCCGCGGACGGTCAGGCTATTCTCGTCGTTGAGGAACCAGTCGAAGCGCACCAGCGCGACGGAGTTGTCGCCGATCTTGCGGCTTGGGACGTTCGCGGGAGACGGCAGGCCGAGTGCGTTGACGTGCGATTCGAACTCCTGAACCGACATGGGGTCGAGTCCCAGTGTTGACAGCGTCGCCGGAGACGACGCCAGCAACGACTGTACGGGATCGCTGCGACGCCGGAACTGTGCCGATCCAAAGATGAACATCTTGTCCTTGATGATCGGCCCACCGAGCCCTGCGCTGATCTGGTCCTGGAGGTATTCCGGCGAGACAGCGGCGCTGTCCGTTCCTTCGAACTCGAGCACCGGATCGCGCCTTGAATAAGTGAATCCGCCCGTCAACTCATCGGTGCCTCCGCGCGATGTGGACGCAATCTCGCCACCGCTGAACTGACCTTTGGATGGGTCGTACGTATTGGTGACAACTCGCGTGCTGCGCAACCCTTCGGCTGGGACCGAGAAACTCCCGAATGAGAGCCCGTCGAGCGTGACGTTGTTGAGCGTCGAGCGCTGCCCGGCAACCGAGAACGCGGCGGCTGTGGTGTCATTGCCCGCGATCCCGACCACGCCGGGCGCCATTGCCGCGATCGCGGAGATGTCGCTCATGTCGATCGGAAGTCGTGCCATCTGATTGGCAGTGAGCGTTCTTCCGCTCTCCCCCGGTGTTGGGGCACCGTTCCTGTTGCCGCCGCGGTTTCGGGCGGTCACGGCGACGGTCGACAGGTGCGCGGCCACTTGCGATCCGATCTGAACGTCGGTAACGAGGCGATCTTCGTCGCCCTGGCGCGCGATGTTGCGATCGATTGGCGCAAACCCGATCGCGCGGAACTCGACGCGATACTGACCGCCGCCATCCGGAAACAGGACCGTGTAGCGGCCGTTGGCATCGGTTTTCTTGGTACGCGTGATCCCAGTCTCAGCGGACTGCACCGCGACGGTAACGTTCTCCAGCGGCTTGCCGTCAGGGCCGAGCACGCGGCCGGTGATGATGTCGGTGGTGATGCCAACCTGCGCCTTGGCAGGTCGCGACGCGATGCTCACGCCGCATAGCAGCGCGACGAAAAGCAGCAATTGTCTACGCATAACTGCGCATCCCGCCCCGCAGGGCGGGGCCATCTAGGTGTAGCGCATCGTTCCGTCAAAGTGGTAGCGAATGCGCAATCTTTGCATGAGCTCGACAAGTCGCACCAGCGACAGTCCCATCACCGCGAAATAGTCGCCGTCGATGCGGCTTACTATCGTTGCACCATATCCCTGAATTCCATACGATCCTGCCTTGTCCATGGGCTCACCAGTCGCGACATACTCGGCTATCTCCTGCGCCGACAGCGACCGAAATGTTACGGACACATCATCTACGGAGGACTCCAACGCACCGTTGAAGACGCACGCGACACCTGTAACCACGGTGTGGGTCATGCCGCCGAGCGCTGCAAGCATGCTCGCTGCTTCGAGTTCTGTACGCGGCTTACCCATCACCTGACTCCCGAGCACGACAATCGTGTCCGCCGCGATCACCAACGCGCCGGGATGTCTTTCTGCAACCTTCAGCGCCTTTTCACGCGCCAACCTTTCGGCGTAATCCGCCGGCAACTCTGCACCGCGAATCGACTCGTCGATGTCAGCAGGATCCACGATGTGATGGATTCCTATGAGATCGAGCAACTCGCGACGACGCGGCGATGCAGAGGCCAGCACGACTGGTGCGACTTCCATCTAGAACAATCCCACCTGACCCTTCACCGACGCGATGAGCTTCGCCGGATCGTACCCTACGCCCTGCTTGAACACAGTCGCGACGTTCCTGATGTCAGAGACGTTGGCAGCCGGGTTTCCGTTAATCACCACCAGGTCGGCTTGCTTTCCAACTGCGATCGATCCGACACGATCAGCTCGGCCGAGGTACGTTGCGCCGTTCAGCGTGCAGATCTTTATGGCCTCTAGCGGAGTGAAACCGCTGCCGACGAGCAGCTCAACCTGACGCTGGTTCGCGTAACCGGGGATCACGCCGCCAGCTCCCGTCGGATCCGTGCCGGCGATCAACATCCCTCCCGACCGCACGAATTGCAGCTCCATCGCGCGGTCTTTCGGGAACACTGTCGAGAAAACGGATTTGGTGTTCTGCTGCACCGATGCGTAGAAGCGCTCGAATCGTTGCTTGAGGATTGAGTCCAATACATCGAGCCCCGCAGGCATGGGCTGCCCCGGAGTGAACGTCTCGAAGATCGTGAGCGTCGATGTCACAGCCACGTGATGCGCGATGAGATCCGCGACCAGCGACCGGAACGCGGCGCTATTGGTGTCGACCTTCGCGAGCGCCGCCATGCCCGCGCCCTGACCAGGACAGACGTCCGGCTTCTTGTCCGGAACGAAATCCGTTGATACAAAGAAACCGTGCTCGAGGTTGTCGATCCCTGCCGCAACCGCCTCGCGATACGTGACCGAGCAGAGATGGCCGGTGATCTTCAAGCCGCGCTTGTGCCCGTCCTGTGCTGCGGCGGCAAGCTCCGCACGCGATATGTACATGTACGCCTTCAACGACGTGGCGCCGGCATTCGCCCAGAAGTTGACCATTCGGCGCGCGTCGTCCGCGTTCTTGAGTTCGTGGATCTGGGCCAGTCCAGTACCAGGACCGTCGAGATACGGAGCGGTGGCGTCGATCCACGGTCCAGGCTTGTCGCCGTGCGCGATCTGGCGCGCGATGCCGATGTCGCCGTATCCGTTCATGTTGCCACCGGTACGGATCGACGTAACGCCGCCAGCGAGGTACAGCCGCGTGAAGCTCTCTGCCGTGTTGGCGTAAACGCCCGGACCAGTCGGATAGAAAAGATGCTCGTGCACCATTACCAGGCCGGGAATCACGGACTTGCCGGTGAGATCGATTACGAGCGCGCCTGTCGGGACGGCTGTCGACTTGGTGCTGCCCATGGCGGCAATGTTTCCGCCGCTAAGAATCAACGTCTGATCTTCGCGTGGTGCTGCTCCAGTCCCGTCGATGACGCGAACATGTGTTAGCGCCACCACGGCGGTGTCGACGGTGACGTACTGACGTACGCTCTTCGAGAGCGCAGGAGCCTGCGCTCGAGCGGTTCCGCCCGAGGCGAATGTCGAGCTCAGCAGCATCGCAAGTACTGCCGCCGAGAGTTGGGCGAACTTCAAGATCCGCCGCCGGGCGCAAAAGAGATTAGTGATCATGGAGAGACATTACGCAATCCGCGCGTCGCCGTCCACCACCGCGGTAGCGAGCAGCCGCGAGCGGCCGCTATGCCGCGCCTGGCGGGCTGTCGAGGACGATCGTGACCGGACCGTCGTTAACAAGCGCGACCTGCATATCGGCTCCAAATTGCCCAGTTGCAACCGTCAGCTTCGCGGCGCGGAGGGCTGCCACGAAACGCTCGTAAAGCGGAACGGCAATCTCGGATGGTGCGGCCGATATAAATGACGGCCGACGCCCCTTGCGTGCGTCGCCGTAAAGCGTGAACTGGGAGACGACGAGAATAGATCCACCTGTTTCTGTTACCGACAGATTCATCTTCCCGTCCGCGTCAGAGAAAATTCGCAGGCCGGCTATCTTGTCCGCCATCCAGTGAAGCTCCTGGTCGCCATCCGCGCTTGTGAATCCAACCAGCGCGACCAGCCCAGACCCGATGGCCCCGATCTCGACGCCTGCGACCGCGACCGCGGCCCGAGCGACTCTCTGTATCACCACTCGCATGCGACAATCTCGCACACGATCAGAAACGTCGGGAGTGCGCGATGCTGCCGTCCGAATTCAGATAGCCGATGAAGCAGCGCCTTGCGCGTGGACGTCGATTCGCATTGACAACCCCACCGCTGCAGATACTTTCACCGCACGCAAGCAACCCAGGAGACTACATTGCGACCACATTTGGCTTTGATTGGGACCTTCGCGCTGGTGGCGTCAGCGTGTGCACCCAAGGAAAACGCAGCCACCAAGTCCGATTCCGCAACCGCTGCAGCCGCCACGCAGGCGTCGGCCGCAACCACCGCCACTGCGCGGCACCCGAACGTCGTTACGGTGCACGCGAAAGACTTTGCGTATGATGCGCCGGCTGCGATCCCAGCCGGCATGACGACGTTCAAGCTCATAAACGATGGCAAGGCTCCCCATCACCTCAGCCTGGTCCGGCTGGACAGCGGGAAGACGCTCGCCGATCTGAAGCACGAGCTCGCGATGCCCGCAGCGCCACCCACATGGGTGCACGCCGTTGGCGGCCCTAATGCGGTCGGACCCGGGGCTACTGACAGCGCGACGGTCGATCTGGTGCCGGGCAACTACGCCATGGTCTGCTACGTCCCCATTCCCGGCGGCGTCCCGCACTTTGCCAAGGGAATGATTGCAGCGTTCACTGTCGGTGCGGCCCCGGCAGGCCCAGCAGCAGCGGCACCCGCCGTCGACGACACGATCAAGCTTACCGATTACGCCTTCGCCATCACCAAGCCAGTCTTGGCGGGGATGCGGAGCTTCGAAGTCCAGAACCTCGGCGGCCAGCCGCATGAGGTAGAGGTGGTCCGACTCGCACCCGGCAAGACCGTTGAAAACCTGCTTTCCTGGATGGATAAGCCGGCAGGGCCGCCGCCAGCGGAGTTTTTGGGCGGCGTTTCCGGCTTCGAGGGCGCGCCGACCTACTTCTCGACGAATTTCGCGCCCGGCACCTACGCGTTCATTTGCTTCCTGCCGGACGTCAAGGATGGCAAGCCGCATTTTGTCCACGGCATGACCAAGACTTTCACCGTCATGTAACAGCCGCGCATTGCTCCCGGCAGCCGGTGCGTGCGTCATATTTGCACCGTGCCGACGGC
>JBDTIP010000058.1:0-6092 GCA_039936295.1 Gemmatimonadaceae bacterium | reverse complement strand
GCGTTGGTCAGCAGATTGAGAAGTATCTGTCGTACCTTGTCCTCGTCCCCACGCACGGCGAGCGTCGGATCACCGTGACCGTTGGCATTGAGCAGTTCGTAACGAAGTGCCTTCCGGGCCATCTGCGGAGCGACCATCACCTCCAGGCTCGCGAGCAGATCGCGCACATTCACATCGGTAAACCGCATCGACACGCCGCCGGCCTCGATCTTCGCGTAGTTCAGAATCTCGTTGATGAGACCAAGCAGATGCTTCTGGCTCCGTGTGATACGCGCCAGGTCGGTACGCTGCGCATCGGTGACGGGACCTCGAATACCCATGTCGAGCAATTGCGCGTAACCTGCTATCGCGTTCAGCGGCGTCCTGAGTTCGTGACTCATCGTGGCCAGGAAATCGGTCTTGGCGCGATTGCTAGCCTGCGCCTCCGCCGTTTTCCCGAGTAGCTCGACGGTGGTAGCTTCGAGCTGACCGGCTCGTGCGGCAAGCTCGGTGTACGCGTGTGCGAGCAAGCCCGCTGCCTTCTTCTGTGCAGTGACGTCTTCGATGGCGAGCAGGACCAGCGGAAACCCGTTGCGATCAGAGGGTACGCGCCGAGCGTTCAGCAGCATCGTGCGACGGCCTTTGCCCGGGAAGTCGTGCTCGACTTCGACTTCGTTGAATGCCTCACCGTCGGCAAGCACGCGTTCCAGTAGTCCGCGAAGGCGGGGGATGTCCCACTGGCCGTTTCCGAGCTCGAACAGCGCGCGGTCTGCCGTGTCCGCCGGGGATGTACCGAAACCGTCGTAAAACGCACGATTTGCGCTGAGCACTCTGAGCCTGTCATCCAAAACCAACAGCGGCTCGCGCACGGTCTCGACGATAGCCTCAGCGTACCGGCGCGACGCCTCCGATTGTTCGGCTGCACGTTTGCTCGCGTCGATATCGTAGTAGATGACGACGGCGCCGTCGATCTTGTGCTCCGCGGTGCGATAAGGCCGAATGTGCATCAGGTACCAGCATCCGTCGCGATCACGCACTTCGCGTTCGGTCACCTCCAACGTCGCGATCACCCGAGCGATTAGCTCGTCGAGGTTAGGTACATCGATGTTCGACTTGATGTCGCCGATGGGGCGGCCCACGTCTGTTGCAATGACGTTCACCATGCGCTCCGCACCCGCCGTGAACCGCCGAATGCGCAAGTCTGTCCCAACCATTATCACGGGGACGTGCATCGACGTGAGCAGGTTCGTCAGGTCATCATTAAGGTGGCTCGCCTCTGCATTCCGAACACATAGCTCGTCATTCACCGTCGTCAGTTCTTCGTTAAGCGACTGCAATTCTTCTTTTGATGTCTCGATCTCTTCGTTGGTACTTTGCAGCTCCTCATTACTTGACTGGACCTCCTCGTTCGCTGCCTGAAACTCTTCAATGACGGACGAATGTTCTTCGGTGACCGCCTGAAGATGGCGTCGCGTCGCTTCCAAATCCTGAGCAAGTTCTCCGTTGCGTTTCAGCGCATCCTGAAAATCGAGCTCGAGCTCCTTAATCCAAACCGCACTTCCGCGCTTGGCAGTGCGGGTGCCAACGTGGTTGGCGACCTTGCTATCTGCTGCTCGCTTCCCAACGCTCTCGCCGCGCTTTTGCGGCTGATGGTCATGCGTTGCGTCGAGCCCATCGCGCGCTACTCCCTGCCGCACCGCCTGAGAACCGGATGGAGCCTCTTCGAACGAGACAATGAAGAACTGGTCGTCCGATCCGGCCACTCTGAATGGCGTCACGTTAAGGGTGACGAAGCCAAGGCGCGGACCGTCGTGGAACGAAACTCTCTCGATTCGCTTTGGCCGTGCTTCCGCGCGCGCCGCGTCGAGAGCTCTGCGCAACTCTGCGGCTAACTCGGGCTTTACGAGCTTGAGAAGATGTAAACTGGCTGTACCCGCGGAGGGCTCGATGTACGAACCGGTCTTGCCGCGGAATTGTACGATCAGGAGCTGGTCGTCCACCACGACTCCAGCGGGTGCGTAGCTACCGAGCACCACCTGATCCGCCGTGCGTTGTACCTCCGGCGCGCTTGGTGACCGCCGAACGTTCAGCGTCGCCGGATCCATCGGGGGCGCAGGATGTCCAGGACCACTTGCCGGAGAGTTCTCAACCGTCTCCGGCGCATCGTGGTCACGCGACTCGCTTGACCGTGTGTGAGCAGAACGAGCGAGTTGAGACACCGCAGCTGCTGACGTAGGGTGGTCCGGCATGTAGTCCAGGTATGCCGGCCGAGCCGAGCCCGGCGCGCGCGTATAGATCCGGTGCTTCTTATCGACCTGGGTGAAGAGAACGGGCACAGTGCTTGTCGATTCCGACGTGCCCAGCACCAGAATTCCGCCCGGCTTCAATGCATAGTGAAATACCGCCAGCACCTTGGCATGCGCGCTCGGCTGCAAGTAGATCAGCACGTTCCGGCAACTGACCAGGTCTATCTGTGAAAATGGCGGATCGGCGGTGATGTTCTGGCGCGCGAAAACGCAGCAATCACGAACCAGCCTCGTAACGCGATAGCCTGACTCTTCCTGCGTGAAGAATCGGCGCAGGCGCTCAGACGTGACATCAGCCTCGATACCTTGCGGATACGCTCCCGCACGCGCGATGGCGATCGCCGACTCGCTCAAATCCGTTGCGAAGATCTGGACCGGTGTGCCAGGCGCATTGCTGTCCAGGAACTCGAGTACGCAGATCGCGATCGAGTATGCCTCCTCGCCAGTCGAGCAGCCTGCAACCCAGATCCGCACCGGTGCGTCGTTGCCACGGTCACTATCGTGACCGGTTGCATGATTAGCGGACTGACGCTTGACGAGCTGCGGAAAGAGGATTTTGGACAATGCCTCGAACACATCCGGATCGCGAAAAAACCGCGTGACTCCAATCAGGAGATCGTTGTACAGGGCACCCAACTCCCCAACGTCACGCCGGAGCAGGTCGGCGTAGGACGCAAGGACATCAACTCTCCGAAGCGCCATGCGGCGACGGATACGTCGCTCTACCGTTCCGATCTTGTACAAGCTGAAGTCAACACCGAACCGGCGTCGAAGCAGGCCGGCAATAGCTGACACTGCGCCGTCGTGTGCAGATTCACGTGAAGCCGCTGACGCATCTTCCGCCACGGCGTCCGATTGAGCATCAGAGGAGGCAGTCGGCCCGCCGGCCGCAAAACGCAGATAGGGATGCCGGCCCAAATGCGCCAGTTGTTCGGCGATGGCAGCCGGAGACGCGACAACATCAACGCAATCCGTCGCGATTGCGGCAAGCGGCATCCCTCGCGAGCTCGCAGATGCCGGATCCTGAACGAAGGTGATTCCACCGGCACCCTTGATGGAGCGCACGCCGAGCGCTCCATCAGAGCCCGTTCCGGACAGTATGACTCCGATTGTACGACTTTTCTGCACCTCAGCGAGGGACCGAAACAACGCGTCTATCGGGAGCGGCGGCCGCGCATCCGGGTCGCGCGGTACCAGCTTGAGGTGCCCATCGGTGAGCGTCATCTCCGTATCCGGCGCGATCACATACGCGCAGTCGACGTCCACGCGCATTCCATTGGCTGCCTGATGCACCGGGATCACGGCACTCCGGCCCAGCAGTTCCGCGAGAGTGCTCTCGTGCGTCGGACTCAGGTGCTGGACGATGACGTAGGCCAGTCTTGTCTTGGGCGGAACGTGACGAAATAGCTCGGAGAGCGCGCTGAGTCCGCCGGCGGATGCGCCAATCCCAACGACGGTTACGGGGGATTCCGCGGCCGAAGAGTCGGTGGCCGCATCGGCCGCGGCGCTTGGCGCACTATGCGCCTTGGCGGCCTCTTGCGCCTTGGCGGCCTTGTCCTTAGGCGCGACCGCACCCGCGCCCGTTTTTGAGTCCCCGGGACGAATTTTCTGGGGATGGGGCTTAGCCGACTGAGAGTTGCTTTTCTTGCCGCTCACGGGGTCGTCATGGACTGCTCAAGTCTTTGTCTCGGGGAGATAACTCAATGAGTGTCTCTTCGCAACATGCGAACAAACATACGATATTACAAGTGTGCACGTTTGGAGCCAGCAGGCGGCCTATTGCCTGCCATGGCAAGCGTATCGCAAGGCTCATAAAGCTGTAGGCAGCACCGCGACATTTTCGTGAGGATTGCCTCGCAGTCGAGCCACGACTTGCACGGCAATCGGCATTGATTCGCTCGAGATGCGCCGCAGCGGCGACGGTGTATGTTATACACTGCCCCAGCTACGGCGGCCGAGGACGGCCACGCAAATGGTTCAAACTGCCCTTCTTCATGAGCCTACCATGACTGGTTCGATCCGCACGTTGGCGACCGTTGGCGCTGCTCTTACCCTTGTATCCGCTACTACCGTCGCCGCCCAGGGCGCCGACGATACGGAGATCCGATCTGTCGTTACCCAGCAGGGCGATGCGTGGAGTCGCCATGACGCCAAAGCGTACGCTGCCCTGTTCACAGAAGATTGCGATGTTGTCAACGTGCTCGGATGGTGGTGGCACGGGCGCTTGGAGCTCGAGACCAAGCTCACTGCCGCATTCAGTTACGTGTTCAGCGAAAGCCAGCTCACTGGCTGATTGCGGAATTTCAGAACACGAACGGCGTACCGGAGAGACCATTCCCGATGGGGCCAGTCTCGCCAGCCAACTCGCGTCAGCCGGCGCCGACACTCATGTTCACACGCAGCGACGCCGACTCGCTCGCTGAGAGTGTGCCCGTTAGTTGAGCTTCTTCCAGACGATATCCTCGTTGTTGTCTCGCTGAATGTATGCGACCACTTTGCCCTGGTCGTCGTACTTGAACAGCTCGCGGCCTTCCACGCCGTTCCTGAAGAAGATGTCCGCCGCTTCGGGAATCAACAGCTCCTTCTTTTTGCCGATTCCCTGCGCGTAGAGGCTCGAGCCTTCCTGCGAGATGGTAAGCGTCAAGCGCGGGCCCAACTGGTAGCGGCCAAGGTAGAGCGGGTACTTGCTCAGGTCCGCCTTCCCCGGAGCGGGATCTTCGTAATAGCGCGACACCTGTTCGGCGATGATCTGCCATTTTTCATTTTGCCTGACCCATGTGTCCGTCTCGTGATAGCGCGCTTTGATCGGCTGACCGAAGATGGTTTCGGTGTCGTTGACGTCGTAGCTGAACACGATGGTATCGCCAACCCTGAGGCTCGCCGGATTCACCACGTCGAGCGTGTCCGTGTCGCCCTTCGGCACCGGCGTGATCGTCTTCAACAGTCCCGCCTTGTCCATGGCGGGTGCGAGCTCGTCAAAGATAAGTGCGCCATCGGCGAACTGCTCCGCAAACGGCTTGGGATTTACCGCGCCGACCGCGTTCATCCGCTCCTGCGTCAGGCGCACGAGTTTGTCTTGCGTCATCCTGCCTGCATCATCCGGGTGGCATCCAGCGAGCAGTGATGCCAGGAGCAGTGTCGATACCAATGAAAACTGAGTCATGGATGGCCTTTTATTTTCGAAATGGACTGCCGTCAACACGCTGCATTGATGCTGTGCGTGATAAGTTATCCCACACCAAGTCCCAACTCTCGCGACTTTCGACGAAGCCGGTGACGTCGCCGTGTTTGTCATACTGAAAAACCTTTTGGATGCGCGGGTCGCCCTGGTGGATCGTCGCGCTGCTGACCGTTGTCGAACATGTATCCAACTCTTCTGCCAGCTACCACGGGCTCGCAGTACAGTCTCACAGTCGACAACAGTGCCGCAGGCGCGTACGGACTTCGCGGCGGTAATGTCTGGTGGACGGCGCGCGCAGTGCTTGTAGTCGGATGTTTCTGCTACGTGTACTGGAAGTTCCGCGAGCGCGTTAACGCAGCGGACACCAGCACCTATTAGCGGCGTTGCGCCGCCGAGCGAAGACGGCGCGGCGCTCGCGCCGCGCTCGCGCTCACCTGCCCACGGTGAGCGCCATCAGCGCGTCGGTGCACGCCGCCAGGCAACGCGTCACACCGTCAATCGTGTGATCGCCCATGTGACCAATCCGGACAGTCGACGCGTGCAACTTTCCGTAGCCTGCGCCGATGGTGATTCCGCGAGCACCAACTTCCGGAATGAGTACATCGCTCGTCATGCCTTCCGGTAGC
>JBDTIP010000057.1:0-6881 GCA_039936295.1 Gemmatimonadaceae bacterium | reverse complement strand
AGGCCGAACGCATCGGCAGAATCGTCGAGGATCTGTTGATGCTGGCGCGTGCCGACGCGGGCGAGCGTCCAATCGAGCGACAGCGAGTCTTCCTGGATGACATTGTGGCCGACGCGGTCGAGGCGGCGCGCACGCTCGCGACCCTCAAGAAGGTCAGCGTAGAAGTTCGCGAATTCGTGGAAGCAGCCGTAACTGGTGACGCGACGCTGCTTCGTCAGCTGGTACTCATCCTTCTGGACAACGCTATCAAGTTCACTCCCGAGTCCGGTGCAGTCCTCGTTGATGTTGGAGCCAGTAACGGATCGGCGATACTGACCGTGGAGGACAACGGGATTGGTATCTCGGAAGAGCAGCTCCCACAGGTTTTCGACCGCTTCTTCCGCGGCGACGCCGCACGGACTAGAGGGACCGGCGGTGCGTCGCCTGGGGCGGGCCTCGGTCTGTCTATCGCGGAATGGATCGCCAGAGAGCACGGTGCGTCGGTGCGTGTAACCTCGCACCTCGGTCAGGGCACCCGTGTCGTTGTGAATTTTCCGGTTGCAATTACGGATGCGATGTAATCCTCCTGACAGGTGCCGGTCGATAAGCTATTGGGTTTCCGAACGACTATCCGAGGTCATGTTCCGACGCATCTTCCTGGCTTTCACATGTAGCCTTGCGACTACAACCGTTTCGGCACAGACGGTCGGACTATCCCGCGCCGATGCAATTCGTGATGCCCTGCACCGGGGCGCATTGCTCGGGGTCGCCAGCGCAGATACGGCACTGGCCAACGCCGCGCTGACGGCTGCACGCGCGCTGCCGAATCCGTCGCTGACGGCGAATTACAGCAGGGACACGCCGCATTACCACGCCAGCGTCGACATACCGATCGACTTCCCGATGCTACGAAGCCTGCGGATCCGGTCTTCCAAATCCGGCGTGGAGGCTGCCAGGCTCAGATATCAATTCAACCGCGCCATGATCGCGATGGGAGCGGACACGGCCTACACTCGTGCGGTGGCCGCGCGCCAGCACTTTTTATTGTCGCGTAGGACTGCCCTCGACGCGGACACTTTGCTGCACATGGCGGAACGCCGGCGTGATGCCGGTGACGCGAGCGACTTGGATGTTGAGCTGGCGCGCGTCAACTCAGGTCAGATTGCGAACATTACCGCTGACGATTCGCTTGCAATGGTTTCGGCGTTGGTGGACTTGCAGACGCTGGTCGGTCTGGCGCCGCAAGGCACCGCAATTCTGCCGATCGATTCGCTGACGCCCATCCCGAGCGCGCTGTCGCCAGCGGCGCGAACACTTGACGAGATGGCAGCTTCTCTTTCGCTCGACGCAGCCGCAATGAACCTGCGTTTGCAGCGAAGGTCAGTGTGGTCGCAGTTCAGCGTCTCTGTCGGAGTCGAGGGTGTGGACCCTTCTCAGGGCGGTCCGCTGCCAACGTTCGGGTTTGGCATCGGACTGCCGCTCTTCGATCGTAATCGCGGCGCGATTGCGCAGGCTGCCGCTGAGCACGCGAAGGCCGAGGCGGAGCTCGCACTGACGACAGCCGACGCACGGAAGGCGCTCGTGCACGCAACGCGGGAGCGCGAGTCTGCAGTTGCCAAGGCGACACGCGACGCAAGTCTTATCGTGAGCGCGAATCGCGTCGCATCCATGTCGCTCACCGGCTATCGCGAGGGCGCGATGTCGCTGCCAACAGTTCTCGAAGCCCAGCGTAGCGCGCGCGAAGTACTAGCGCAATACATAAGCGACCTTGCGGCTGCATGGATCGCAACGGCCGAACTGCGCGTGTTCTCGATAGTCCCCGACTCCTCAACTAATCCGCAATGACAGTGAGAATGCGCGTGCTGATCGCGCTCCCGTCCGTCGCGCTCCTGGCCTGTCACAAGGGCGATGCTGGAGATAGCGGAGACAAGGCTCCGGCGGCAGTGGTGACTGCACGGACCGAGGTTGTTGCTCCGCAAAACGTCATGGAGACGGTAGGTGCGATCGGAACAGTAGTTAGCCGGGCAGGTCATGTCGCCACACTGAGTGCGCCGGCATCGGCTCATGTGAGTCGCGTGTTGGTTACCACTGGCCAGACGGTCAGCAGGGGACAGGCGCTTGTCGAGCTCGATCGCGCTCCATTCGAGGCGGCGCTCGGAGCGGCACAGGCAGCGTACAACGTTGCTGAACAGGCAGCACAACGGACGCAGCGACTGGCGGATGAAGGCATAGTTGCGAGAAAGGATGTGGAGTTGGCTACAGCGGATGTTGCGCGAACCCGAGCAGAACTATCGACAGCGCAACGCGACGCGCGGCTCGCCGTGCTCGTTGCGCCGATTGCTGGCGTGATCACGCGCATGACCGCAACTATTGGTGCATCGGTCGACCCGGCACTACCGCTGATCGAAATCGCGGATCCGTCGGCGCTCGATGCTCTGCTCAGTGTCAGTCCGTCCGACGCTGGGCGCATTGAACCGGGTGATCGGGCGACTCTGACAGCTGGGATGCGCGCGACCGGTGAACCCTTGGGGAGCGGCGCGGTCTCGGACATTGCAGCGATCATCGATTCAGTCTCCCGCGCGGTCGCGGTTCGCGTGCGTATCTCGAGCATCGTACGACAACCTAGAATTGGAGAGACCGTATTTGGGACGATCGTTACCAGAACTCGGCATAACGCGATCGTTATACCATCAGAAGCTCTTGTTCCGGACAGTGGTGGTTTCAGGGTGTTCGTTGTCGACAGCGCCGGCATTGCGCACGCCAGAAGCGTCACGACCGGCGCAAACACCGGCGGTGGCGTCGAGATCGTCAAGGGGCTCGTCGCAGGAGATCGCATCGTGACGTACGGTGCCTATGGTGTGTCCGACAGCGCAAAAATCCAGACATCCGCGTCAGAGCAACCGCGCGCTGCGCCGCAAACTGACGCCGGAAGTGCAGTAAAGAGCGAAGTGACCAAGCCGTGAACGGCAAACGAACGCTATTTGGGCTGCTACTGGAGCAACGCCGGTTCATTTATCTGGCCATCTCGGTCCTGAGTGCAGCAGGCGTCTGGGCCGCATTTCACATCCCGTCCGCGATCTATCCCGAGCTTGCCTTCGCTCGGGTTAGCGTCGTCGTACGCGGTTCATCGCTCGGCGCCCGTCAGGTGCTGTTCAGCATCACACGACCCATTGAAGAGGCAGTCAGCATCGTGCCCGGCGTACAGCGTGTACAATCGCGCTCGATTCGCGGCGGAAGTGAGACAAATATCAATTTCACGCCGAAGACAGACATGATCTTCGCGTTGCAGCAGGTGCAGGCGCGCGTAAATCAGATTCGCGAACAACTGCCCCCTAATCTCGACGTCGAAATCGAGCGCCTCACGCCATCGCTGTTTCCGGTTCTGACGTACAATCTCGAGGGCGGTGACCCTGCGTCGCTGTACGACATCGCTCGCTATCAGATCAAGCCACTCATCTCGCGGGTTCCGGGCGTCGGACGCGTCGACGTTCAGGGGAGCGATGTCCGCGAGATCGAAGTTATAGCTGATCCGGCACGATTGGCAGCGCAGCAGATGACCTACGAAGACCTCGCGGCCGCAATCCAGGCCGCGACAACGGTGGACGCCGTCGGCCGGATGCCGGAGGACTACAAGCAGTACCTGATCGTGACCACCACCGAAGCGCACTCAGCGCAGGATGTCGCGAACATCGTCGTGGGACACGGCCTCCGGGTCGGCGACGTAGCACGAGTGATTCAGGGAACCGAAGACCGCGTCAGCATCGTTGCCGGGGACGGCAGGCCGGCGGCTCTGCTCAATATCACGCGGCAGATCGGCGGCAACACAGTCGCGATCGCCGACAGCGTTGCTCAGATCGCCGCGGGCTTGCGAAGGACCTTACCGTCCGGCGTCATCCTCAAGCCCGTCTACGATCAGGCGTCGCTTGTACGTGATGCGACCAAGTCTGTGCGGGACGCAATGCTCATCGGTGCGGCTCTCGCCGTGATCATTCTGCTTCTCTTCCTTCGAGAGTGGCGCATAACAGCGATCAGCGCGTCCTCGATCCCGATCACCATGGCGATTACCGTCTTCGTGATGTCGATGCTCGGGCAGACGTTCAATCTCATGACCCTGGGCGCGATGGCGATCGCGATTGGGCTGGTGATCGACGACGCGGTCGTAATCACAGAAAATATCGTTCGCCACCTCCATCTCAGGAACGCTCGGGAAGTTGCGATTCGCGACGCCGTGCAGGAGTTGATTCTGCCGGTAACGACGTCGACCCTCACTACGGTGGTCGTGTTCCTGCCACTCGGACTGTTGACGGGCGTCGAGGGGCAGTTCTTCAAGGCTCTTTCCATTACTCTCACCATCGCAGTACTCGTGTCGCTGGTCGTTGCGCTCACGATCATTCCGCTGCTCGCCGAGCGGTATCTCTCGACCGAGGGCATCGAGTTGGACGAGGCGCGGATGCAGTCCCGCAGTGGCATCCTGGCGCGTGTCGGCCGCGCGATCGACTCAATGTCCGATCGATACGAGATCGCGCTGGCAGTCACCTTTCGCCATGCGCGGTGGATGATCGCCATCATGGCGCTCCTTGTCGCGGCCGGCTATCTCGCGCATCGGTTTGTTGAGACGGGATTTCTCCCGGAAATCGACGAGGGCGCCTTCGTTCTGGACTATGTGAGCCCGGGCGGCACTGCACTCGCCGAAACGGATCGCGAGGTCCATATCGTGGAGCGGATGCTGCTCGGCACGCCGGAGATCACCGGTATATCGAGACGGACTGGTGCCGAGCTCGGGCTGTTTGCCACCGAGCAGAATACCGGTGACATCAACGCACGCCTCAAACCGGAAGGCCAGCGCAATCGATCGGTGTTCGAGGTGATGGACGAGGTCCGGACCAAGGTTCAGGCGGCGGTGCCGCGGCTGCACGTCGAGTTCGTACAGATCCTGTCGGATGTAATCAACGACCTCGCTGGCGCGGCAAGTCCGGTAGAAATCAAGATGTTCGGTACCGATCTCGACCAGCTTGACACTTACGCTAGGAGTCTCGGACCGAAGCTCGCAGCGATCGATGGCATCCAGGATTATTTCAACGGCGTCAGTGAGCCGAGCGCCGAGCTGCAGATGACGATAGACGACGCGGAGGCGAATCGTGCGGGATTGACGCCGTCCCAGGTCGCGACAGAGGTTGGTGGCGCACTGCTCGGCGACCCCGCCGGAGAGATCCGTACCAATGACCGCTCAGTTGCGATCCGCGTGCGCGCGCCGGATTCAGTGCGATTCGACCCTCGCATGCTCGGTACTATTCCAGTTTATTCAGCGCAGACGCGCACGCCAGTGCCCCTCTCGTCGCTTGCCATGTTCAAGCCGGTTGACACTCGTTCCGAATTGTTGCGAGAGAACCAGCAACAGCTCATACGTGCGACGGCCGATATCTCTGGCCGCGATCTCGGCTCCGTCATGAACGACGTCAAGGCGGTACTCGCCGCCAACCCGCCGCCAGCGGGAATTCGCGTGGCGCTCGGCGGGCAGTACGCGGGCCAGCAGGAGGCATTCCGCGCTCTTCTGCTGGTACTCAGCCTGGCAGTGGCAAGTGTCATTGCAGTGATGGTCATTCAATTCCAGTCGTTCATCGAACCACTAGTGGTGCTGATCGCCGCACCATTGTCGTTTGTCGGTGCTGTAGGTCTCCTGCTCGTCACCGGAACGCAGCTCAATGTCTCATCGTTCATGGGCCTGATTCTGCTGGTCGGACTGATCGTCAAGAATGGAATTATTCTGCTTGATTTCACACACCATCTAATGCGGGTTGAAGGTGTGCCACTCGCGGAGGCGTTGCAGCGTGCCGCGCGGATACGTCTGCGGCCGATTCTCATGACGACGCTGTGCACGCTATTTGGTCTTCTGCCTCTGGCGTTGGCCATCGGAGCCGGAAGCGCGATGCAAAAACCGCTCGCCCTTGCGGTGATCGGCGGCCTCGCTCTGTCCACGCCGATCACACTGTTCATGGTGCCCACGCTGCTGGTCGCAATTCGGGGGCGGAATTTTACGCTTCCGCAGTCGGCTGTCTGAGCGCGACCGCAAGCGCGCGCTTCACCTCAAAAGCCCGGCGGCCGCTCCTTCACCACGCCGAGTGACTGCTCGAGCGCGAGTCCCGCACGCGCGATGGTTCCCTCGTCGAACAGCCGACCAATCAGCGTCACGCCGTACGGTACCCTGCGCGGTGGCGAGAACTTTGGAAGAGGGTGTGCGGGATCCGGTGCCCAGTCGCTGCGCGCTTCGGAAACGTGTACGAATCCGGTGCGGAGCGTGAGCGATGGATGGCCGGTGTTATTCGATATCACAAGCATCTCGTCGCGCAATGAAGGCACCATCAGCAAGTCAACTTGCGACATCACGCGTGCCATTTCGCCTGCAACCTTGCGACGAAGCCGATCCGCCTGCACGAAATCGACAGCTGACAGGAAGCGAGCTTCGCGAAACTGATTCGGCCATGCGTCTGGCACTTGCGCCTTGAGCTCGTCTGCACGGCCGCTCAGCGTCAGATCTTCGAACGCGGCCGCAGCTTCCGCGAAGAGAATCAGGTTGAGTGAGTCATATGGCCAGTCCGGGAGCGTCACAGGAGTGAGCGTCATGCCCAGCTTGCCCATTTCATCGAGCGTATCGCGATCCACGTCTGTGGCAGGTGCTTCCTTCATCCACGCGGGGAAGTATCCAACGCGGAGTCCCTTCACCGGCGCCGCTGCGTCGAAGTCGAGATGACTCGGAACACTGTCCAGATCGCCTGCGTCCGGTCCTGTGATCGCCTGGAGCACCAGCATCGTGTCCTCGACGCTGCGCGTCATGGGGCCAAGCTTGTCGAGGGACCAGCAAAGCGTCATCGCGCCGGTACGCGGCACGCGTCCGTAGGTGGGTC
>JBDTIP010000056.1:0-5485 GCA_039936295.1 Gemmatimonadaceae bacterium | reverse complement strand
ATCGATGCGGGCCCGCCACTGCGGGCGGCACGTGACATCATATCAGGCGCGACCCGTATCCGTCCGCTAGCAATCGTCAGTCAGCACTTCATGAATCAGGCGGAGCTTGACACTCCCCTTGGCCGTGAGCGTCTGGAACATTGCGTCTTTCATGTTCCGGTTGCAGGCCAACTTGTGTCCATGTGCGAGGTCAGCGCCTCCGCGACTCGCGACAATGACTATGAGGCCACCCGTGACGACAGCTCTACGGTGCGAGCCCTTCGATGACCCCCAACTCGGCGGGAGACGTGTCAACAGAGGAACAGCAGATAGATGCTTTGCAACGCGCCACCTTCGGCTACTTCGAGCGTGTGGCGAACCCCTCGAACGGCCTGGTCCGAGACAATACTCGGAGCGACTCGCCGGCCAGCATAGTTGGCAGTGGCCTCGCGATGGCTTGTTATGCAGTGGCGGCGGAGCGCGGATACGTGTCGCGGGAACACGCGGTTGAGCGCATCCTGGCAACGCTCCGTTTTTTCTGGAATGCCGAACAGAGCGACCGGCCCGAGGCTACGGGATATCGTGGCTTCTTCTACCATTTCCTGGACGTGCTAACGGGTGCTCGCGCCCGTAAGTGCGAGCTTTCTTCCATCGATTCGGCCGTCGTGTTCATCGGCGCCCTGGTGGCGGCCGCGTACTTTGACGGTGACAGCGCGAACGAGCGAGAAATACGCTCCCTGGCAGATGCGATCTACCGACGAGCCGACTGGACATGGTTGCTGGACGTGCATGGCGCCGTGGGACATGGTTGGCACCCGGAGAGCGGCTTCATCCCATACGCTTACAGCGGCTACAATGAAGCGCTCTTCCTCTACATCCTTGCGCTTGCCTCGCCTACACACGCCATCCCGAGCGAGAGTTACGCGCGCTGGCTCTCGACTTACGAGTGGAAGACGATCTACGGCTATGAGTTCCTGTACGCCGGACCGCTGTTCATTCACCAACTGAGCCACGTCTGGATCGACTTCCGCGGCATCAAGGATGAGTTCATGCGCGGCAAGGAGAGCGACTACTTCGAGAACAGCCGCCGCGCGACGTACATGCAACAGGAATACGCCCGACGCAACCCGCACAACTTTGACGGCTACGGCGAACACTCATGGGGAATCACGGCGAGCGACGGGCCCGGCCCAGCACAATCCGACGTGCATGGCAGAATGCAAGATTTCTACGCGTACTGCGCGCGTGGCGTTCCGGACGGCCCTGACGATGGTACGTTGTCGCCCTGGGCGGTCGTGGCGTCGCTCCCGTTCGCCCCCGAGATCGTGCTGCCGACACTGAAGTACCTGGACGCCACACACCCAACAATGACCAGCGAGTTTGGCTACAAGTGCAGCTTCAACCCGTCATTCTGCGGACCTCCGACGGTAGTGGCTGCGCCCGAACAGAGCGGGAGGCCCGCGGCCGAATACACACATAATGCCGGATGGCTGTCACAGGGTTACTATGCGATCGACCAGGGGCCGGTGGTGTTGATGATCGAGAACTATCGTACCGGACTCATCTGGCAACTGATGCGCGATTGCCATTATATCATCGACGGATTGCGTCGCGCAGGATTCCGGGGCGGATGGCTTACGAAAGCAGATGTCAAAGTGGATGCCATCATAGCGCCATAACGCCTCTTACATCTGCAATTTAAATATCAATTTCCCGCGCGTTTCCGCGCTGGATTATTCGGTGTGGCGTTGCTCCGGGTACCCGTAGCGGTAGAACGACTCCAGATCGCCGCTGTCCAGAAGTCTCTTCACTACTACCGGCAGTACTACCGACTGTGTTTGTACATCATATCTACCAGTTCGTCGTACATCGCACTCGCATCCTCGGCGCCAGACTTGATAGCTGACGTTGCGCAATGTTTGAGATGGTTGCGCATCAGCTCGCGACCTACGGCCCGAAGTGCCTCGTGTGCGGAAGAGATCTGTGTCATGATGTCGGCGCAATAACGATCCTCCTCGACCATTCGCTGAAGCCCCCGAATCTGACCTTCGATGCGGCGAAGACGCTTGAGGTTTCGGTCCTTGATGTCCGGATCGACGCTGATCGCCTTGCGGCTTTGCTTTCGGTTCTCCATCTGGTCGTCTCCTCGAACTGAGTCACGTATCTGTTTCATCTCTGCGCCGGGCCGTTCCTTTCATTTGCCATAGATCCCACATGCGCAACAACCTGCACTGACGCACTACGCGATGTGCGCATTGCGCAAACGGAGGCTGTTGCTTACAACACTCACCGAACTGAAGGCCATCGCAGCACTCGCCAGGATCGGGCTGAGGAGAATCCCGAGCACTGGATAGAGCACGCCTGCTGCGATCGGAATCCCGACCACGTTGTACGCGAAGGCCCAGAACAGGTTCTGCTTCATCGTCCGCATGGTCCGGCGCGAGAGCTCGATTGCCTGCGCCGCGGCATGCAAGTCTCCACGCATGAGTACCACGTCTCCGGCTTCGACGGCAACGTCTGTACCTGTACCGATCGCCATCCCGACATCAGCCTGTGCCAGCGCCGGAGCGTCGTTCACGCCATCTCCCACCATAGCAACCACTTTCCCCTGCGACTGAAGCCGCTTCACCTCGGCAACCTTGCCGTCCGGAAGTACGCCGGCGACGACGTTATCAATCCCGGCTTCGTTCGCGATCGCTCGAGCGGTGCGCTCGTTGTCGCCCGTGAGCATGACGACCTCCAGGCCCATCCTGCGCAGACGTGCAATGGCCTCACGTGACGTCTTCTTGATGGGGTCAGCAACCGCGATTAGCCCAGTAAAGACTCCGTCGATTGTCACGTACATTGGCGTGCGGCCGCTACCCGCTAAGGCGTCCGCAGCTGACTCGAGCAGCGTCACCTTCACTTCGTGGTCACTCATTAGCGCAGCGTTCCCTACCACCAGAGACGTACCATCAACCACTCCGATCGCGCCGCGACCCGGGACAGCATCGAACTCCTGCGAAGTGGAGAGCGCGAGATTGTGCTCCTTTGCGTAACGCACTATCGCGTCGGCCAGCGGATGCTCGGAAGACGCTTCCAGCGAAGCGACAAGGCGTAACACGTCGTCTCGCGAATGTGCGACACCGGGTGCGAGGACGACATCAGTCACTGTCGGTCTGCCTTCGGTGACCGTTCCAGTCTTGTCGAGCACGACGGTCGTGATGTCGCCCGCGCGCTGCAGCGCCTCGCCGCCTTTGATGAGCACTCCGAGCTCCGCTCCCTTGCCCGTAGCGACCATGACAGCGGTTGGCACTGCGAGTCCCATTGCACATGGGCAGGCGATGATGAGGACCGCAACCGCAGCCGCGAACGCGCGTACCATAGGTGCCGTCCCACCGGCTACATCCACCGAGACGAACCACGCGACGAACGTTATCACGGCGAGCGAGATAACAACGGGAACAAAGACGCCACTCACCCGGTCGGCAAGGCGTTGAATCGGGGCGCGCGAGCCCTGCGCATCACGCATCAGCTTGACGATCTGCGCAAGCACGCTGTCGCTTCCAAGCGTTGTCGCAGTGTAGCGGAAACTTCCCGTTTTGTTGATCGTGCCACCGATGACGCGATCACCCGCGGCCTTCTTCAGCGGAAGCGATTCGCCTGTCAACATCGACTCGTCAACTGCGCTCTGCCCTGAGACGATCTCGCCGTCTACCGGCACGCGTTCTCCGGGTCGCACAACAATCGTGTCGCCGTGCACCACGGATTCAACCGGCACATCAATCTCCAGGTCGTTCCTGATTACACGCGCCATTTTGGGTTGCAGGTTCACCAGCGAGCGAAGTGCAGCCGACGTCCGTCCCTTTGCTTTCGCCTCGAACGCATTCCCCGTCAGGATTAGCGCAATGATGAACACAACGGCCTCGTAGTACACATCGGGTGCTACGCCGTGGGCCAAAAAGAAGCCTGGCACTACGGTTGCGATGGCAGAGTAGATGAACGCCGCACCTGTCCCTACAGCGATGAGCGTGTTCATGTCCGCCGAGTGGTGACGGAAGCTGGCCCAGGCCCGAACGTAGAAGTGGCGACCAGCCCAGCTCATCACGCCAGCCGTCACGATGAGTAGCGTATACGAGAGCACTCGCGGATCGATCTGGTATGCCCAAGGCGTGACAGCCATGAGCGCCGGTGTGAGCGATGTCATCACCCAGTGCATGAATGGATCGGAAGTTGGCCCCATCGCCGAACCAGCAACCGCATGCGCGTTTGACGCCATCAACGGCATCGAGAAAATCATCGCGAGTACCGCGATGATCCCGCTTACGATCGCCTTGAGGCGGAGCTCGCGAAACTCCTCAGCCTGTGCGCGGTCCCGGGCCTGCTGCTCCTCGAACGCGGTCTCTTCGGGCGAGGCGAGCTCGGCACCATACCCGGTCGAGCGAATCGCGTCGATCAGCTTGGCTGGAGTCACGACCGCCGGGTCGAACTTGATCGACGCGTTCTTCATCATCAGATTTACAGTCGCGTCGATCACACCGGGCTGCTCCTGGAGTGTCTTTTGCACATGCGACTGACACGCGGCGCACGTCATACCGCTCACTGGAATCCGAATTTGCTCCGACGTACTGGAGGCTATTCCGCGAGCTGTCCCACGCACCGCTTCGTGAGTGTCCTGATTGGCTGCAGCATCACTTGCTGGCTCGCCTTTTCGCGCATCTGTTGACACGATTCCTGCTTGTTCTGCTCTGTGCGTCGTCGTCATGCTGCGCCCTCGCTATTCCGCGATGAGTGATCCGTGCAGCATGCTCATGCCGCACGTGAATCCGTATCTTCCCGCCTTGGGCGGCGTCACTTCGATCGCCGTCTTCTTGAACGCCGGAAGAAACTTCTTGATGTTGAAATCGGGAAAGACGAGTTCCTCCGAGCATCCCGACGTTTCCTGTCGGTCGAAGATGAGCCGCACTGGTACCCCGGCCCTGACGCGAATCGTGGCCGGCTCGTAGCCGCCCTTCACCGTAATCGTGATCTCCGGAGTTGCGGCCGTGCTCCCGTTGGGTGCAGAGCTGTTAACCAGGGTGCCACTGACGTCCGTCGTGGAACTTGTTATGGAACTGGTTGTGGAGGTTGCCACAGGGTTTGTTGCGAATGCCGTCACCACGGACGGCTGAGCGAGAAAGAAGTACCAGTTAACCCAGACAATCACGGTGACGCCGCCCATTGCGACCAGCCAATCTGTGGTGTTCATCGTAATTCTCCTCGTAATTCTCCTCGCTGTGCAGCCTGGTCAGCCGGCTGCACGATGTAGCCAGCCTTTTCGACCGCGGCTGCGATCTGTGATGGTGACGTCGCTCTTGGATCGTACGACAGCGTTGCGGACCCGGCCGTCACGCCCTCGACCGCTACACCAGCGATGCTCTTGAGCGCGTTGGTCACTCTCGCCACACAGTGGCCGCAACTCATACCGGAAACCGCCAAGGTTAACCGTTCCATGTGATGATTCCTCTTGAAAGTCATTGAAGAAGGC
>JBDTIP010000055.1:0-3003 GCA_039936295.1 Gemmatimonadaceae bacterium | reverse complement strand
GCGTTCTTCGAGAATGAGCTCGGTATTGCTCTCATCGAAGAAACGGATTCCGTGAAACTGTTTCCAGTATCGAATCGCGCGCGCGACGTGCGCGATGGCCTCTTGACACTTGCCGCGCAGCGTGGTGCCGCAATCACCATGAATAGCCGCGTCACCAATATTGTGCCACTCAGCGCTGGGCGCTGGCGCGTCGAGCGCGAAGGTGATGCGCCAATCGACTGCGACGCAGTCATCCTGGCGACCGGCGGACTCTCCGTTCCCAACACAGGGAGCGATGGTACCGGTCTGTCGGTACTTGCGAAACTGGGACACACGATGCATCCGGCCTATGCGGCACTGACGCCAGTGACGTGCGAGCCCGCACCGTTCTCGGAGCTTTCAGGTGTATCGCTCAACGTGACGATCACCGCGACGAGCACGGAGCGTCGTGCGAGTGCGACCGGCGGATTTCTATTCACGCACCGAGGCTACAGCGGTCCGGCCGTGCTGGATGTTTCGCACGTCGTGGTGCGGGCAGCGAACGATCACACGACTCCGCCGGCGCGCCTTTCGGTGCGCTGGAGCGCGCTCGATGACGGAGATTGGGAGCGTGCATTGCAGGCCAACGGCACACGCACCGTGGCAGGCGCCGTGCGCGCCGAGATGCCGGACCGTCTTGCATCGACGCTGATCGCACTGGCTGGCGTCCAGCCGACGCGCGTTCTCGCCGAGCTGAGGCGCGAAGAGCGCCGCGCACTGATCGACGTGCTAGTCCGCGGCGACCTGCCCTGGACGGGCAATGAAGGTTACAAGAAAGCCGAAGTTACCGGCGGTGGGCTGAGCCTCGCCGAGGTCGATCCGCGCACCATGGAAAGCAGACGGCATCCCGGTCTGTTTGTTTGCGGCGAAGTCCTCGATGCGTTCGGACCCATCGGTGGCTACAACTTCTTGTGGGCCTGGGCGACGGGGCGTGCAGCGGGGCGCGGGGCGAGCGTGGCGGCTGGACTATAGCGGTCGTTCTCTCGGCGTCGACACTATAGCAACCGCCTCGTTGCGTCACCAGCTGATCCAAAGCGGGGCGCGTACGTCAGTCGCTGAAGCATCGGTCACCGAAACGGGCCTCGTCCGTGTAATCGGAGTTCGAGGGCTTGCCGCCAATACGCTCAACAACATGGTCGGCTCCGGCATTTTCGTGTTGCCCGCCGTCATTGCAGCGACACTCGGCGCGGCTGCCATCATCGCTTACGTCATATGTGCGATCGCCGCCGGTCTCATCGCCCTCGTCTTTGCGGAGGCAGGAAGCCGCGTCTCTGCGCCAGGAGGAACGTACGCATACATCGAAACCGCATTCGGGCCGTTCCCCGGGTTTCTCGCCGGCGTGCTGTTCTGGTTCGGCAGCCAGATGATCTCGAGCGCGGCGATCGCGACAGTGTTCGTGGGGTCGCTCGCGGCGCTCATGCCAGCACTCGGCGCGCCGGTTCTGCGTGCGCTGGTACTCATCCTGTTGTACGTCGTGCTCGCTGCACTCAACATCCGCGGCGTTCGTACCGGCATCAACATCGTCGAGACATTCACCGCGGCCAAGCTGTTGCCGCTGGTGCTGCTCGTAGTCGCTGGCGCGTTCTTTGTGCGCCCGGCGCATCTGGCGTGGACATTCACGCCGACTTTCTCGCAGATCGGCACGGCGTCACTGCTACTGGTGTTCGCGTTCATGGGAACCGAGGGAGCGTTGACATCCAGCGGAGAGGTGCGCGATCCCGCACGCACGGTTCCGCGCGCCGTATTGCTCGCGCTCATTATGGTCTCCGTGCTCTACATCGCGCTACAGCTTGTCGCGCAGGGCGTGCTCGGCCCAGACCTGGCCAGAGATCAGACAGCTCCACTCGTCGCTGTCGCGCAGCGAGCGTTCGGCTCATATGGTGGAGCGCTGCTCGTCGTCGCCGCCGCGGTTTCAGCGTTCGGATTCATCAGCGGAGACATGCTAGCAACTCCGCGCGTTCTGTTCGCGTTCGGTCGCGACGGGTTCCTGCCGCGGAAGTTTGGCACCGTCAATGCGCGCCATCACTCGCCGGCCATCGCGATCGTCGCGCACGCAACCGCCTGCTGCGCGTTCGCCATCACGGGCACGTTCCGCTCGCTCGTAATTCTATCAACTGTCGCGACCCTGCTGATCTATCTCGCCTGCTGTTTCTCGAGCATCGAGCTACGTCGCCGCAACATTCACGCTGACGGGCCGCCATTCCGGCTGCGCGGCGGCCCGACGATCCCGCTTCTCGCCGCTGGCGTCGTGATATGGATGCTCACCAGCGCATCGCGTGTTGAATACACCAGCGTCGCGATGGTTCTCGTCGTTGCCACCGTTCTGTACTTCATCCGCCCCCGACGATCCATCCCCCTGACTGGGATGGCTGCGCAGGAGTAAGCGTCGGGCGACCGATCACTCGCACGACGAGCTGATGTCACGATCTACTTCAGTTCGCGAATCTTGATGTTACGCAGCCACAGCTCGCCGTCGTGATCTCCCTGAATCCCGATGTACCCAGTCTTTGCGAGTCCATAGTTCGGCCACGCCTTGAACTTGCTCGCCTTCACCTTTGCGGTCCAGTCAGGACTCTGCAGATCGTACTCGAGTAGCTTCTGCCCGTTCATCCAGTGCTCGACGTGATTCCCGTTCACCACAATCAGACTCGAGTTCCACTGGTTCGCCGGCTTCACCACTCCCGCGGGAGACGGGTACACCGCGTACGCCGAACCGGCGGCCGTCATGCGGCTCTTGCCGTCCGGATGTCCAGCATCGTCAAGCAGCTGATACTCAGGGCCGCTCCAGTACATGTGATCGTATTCTTCGGTCACTCGGTACATCACACCGGAATTGCCGCCCGACGCGATCTTCCAGTCGAACGACAGCTCGAAGTTGCCAAACCTGTCACGCGTTATGATGTCGTCTACGCTTCCAGTCTTTGTAAGAGTGCCGTTGGCGATGTGCCAGCCCGACGGCATGCTGTCCATCTTGTAGCCACGGAA
>JBDTIP010000054.1:0-3667 GCA_039936295.1 Gemmatimonadaceae bacterium | reverse complement strand
CGCTCAGAATTCCCGCGATTACGAGAGAGAGCACAGCAGAAAGAAGGCATAATGTGCACCACGCGTGGAAATACCCCCACTGCACTAGGACCAGCCCGACGCTCCCAAGCGCGAATGCGAAAACTAGAATCTCATATGGCAGGCGCACCCAGAGGTGGTTGCGCCACGGCACGCTAGCGCACACAGCTTCAAAGAGATAGCCGACCGCGCCGAGCGCTGCGTCAGGGAACGGAAGTGCGCGCGCGAGCGAGGAGTGAAGGATGGCGACACTGCCATCGCCAAAGAACGGCTCCCAGACTGTCGCGATGACACTCAACTGATACAGCGTCAGATATGATGCGATGACGCATCCGGCGATTGCGAGCCCGACAAGGACTCGCTGACGGGAAGACGAGGAGGACGCGTTGATTAGCGCGCTGCCGGTGCGATATGGTTGCTGGTATGACATCCGGCCTACGTCGAAAGCATAAGTCAGACCGAGGCAAGCGCACGATGGTGTCAGCCCGACACCGTATTGAAATGCACATTCGGCGACTGCGTGGGATTTCGGTACGACGTATGCCATCCCATGCAGAAGCGGTTCGACAGCGACCGATAAGACTTTAGCTAAACCGGTAGACTACATGACTGCAACGACGGCCGACTTCATCATGGAGCGGTTCAGCGCCTGGGGCATTCGGCGAATTTTCGGCTATCCTGGCGACGGTATCAACGCTCTCATCTCGGCGATTGACCGGACGGACAAGCGAATCGATTTCATACAGGTTCGTCATGAGGAGCAGGCAGCCTTCATGGCAACCGCACATGCAAAGTTTACGCGTGAAATCGGCGTGTGCCTTGCAACTTCAGGTCCGGGTGCTATCCACCTATTGAACGGTCTTTACGACGCCAAGATGGATCACCAGCCCGTGTTGGCGATTGTGGGACAGGCTTCCACGATGGCGCTTGGCGGTCGCTACCAGCAGGAAGTGGATCTCAATGTCCTGTTCAAGGACGTCGCGAGCGAGTACTGCTTCACCATCTCAAACCCGGTCGCGACGCGACACGTGGTCGATCGTGCGATACGGATCGCAATGGCAACGCGATCAGTTACGTGCATCATCGTACCGAAAGATGTGGCCGAGATGGACGCCGTTCCGCAGCCGCCGCACAAGACGAACACGGTGCATACGGGAGTAGGCTTCTCCTATCCTCGTGTCATTCCGAGCGACGACGATCTCAGGCGCGCCGCCGAGGTGCTCAATGCCGGAAGCAAGATTGCGATGCTGGTCGGCGCGGGTGCGATGGACGCCACGGACGATGTGATAGCGGTTGCCGATCGTCTGGGCGCGGGTTGCGCGAAGGCCCTGCTCGGAAAGGCGGTGCTGCCGGATGACCTTCCATGGGTTACCGGTACGATTGGTCTGCTGGGAACGCGGCCGAGCAACGACATGATGCGAGAGTGCGACACGTTGTTCATGATCGGATCGACATTCCCCTATGGTCAGTTCCTGCCCAAGGAGGGCGATGCGCGCGGCGTGCAGATCGACGTGAATGGCAAGAACATCAGTTTGCGATTCCCGATGGAGGTAAATCTCACCGGTGACGCCGGTGACACGCTTCGCGCGCTGCTGCCACTTCTACAACAGAAGCGCGATACGTCATGGCGGGATCACATCGCCGCCAATCGTGAGGAGTGGAAGAAAGTCGATGAGAGTACCGCGAACGTGGCTGCGCACCCGATCAATCCCGCCAAACTGTTTGCGGAGCTGTCGCCGCGACTTCCCGACAATTGCATTCTGAGTGGTGATGCAGGCACGGCGACCAACTGGCTCGCACGCTACCTCGTGATGCGGCGCGGGATGAAGTTCGCGCTATCGGGGAGTCTGGCGACGATGGGCCCAGCGGTTCCATACGCAATTGCTGCAAAGTTCGCGTACCCGGATCGAGTCGCGATCGCGATGACCGGTGACGGCGCTATGCAGATGAATGGGATCAACGAGCTGATTACCGTTGCGAAGTACTGGAAGCGTTGGAGCGATCCGAGGCTCATCTTTCTCGTACTCAACAACCGCGATCTCAATCAGGTATCGTGGGAAATGCGAATCGAGAACGGCGACCCCAAGTTCGACGCATCCCAGGATCTACCAGATTTTCCGTACGCGCGGTACGCCGATCTGATTGGCTTGAAGGGAATACGCGTGGACGATCCGAAACAGATCGGAGCTGCATGGGATGAGGCGCTGTCATCCGATCGACCGGTTGTGCTCGAAGCCATAACCGATCCGGACGTTGCGATTCTTCCGCCACACATCAGCTTCGAGCAGGCAAAAAACTTCCTGACGGCGCTCATAAAGGGTGATCCTGATGAGAAAGGGATCATGACGGCGTCATTCAAGGAAGTGTTCGCAGCGCGATTCCCGGGCGGGGGCGACAGGGACTAAAGTGTCACGCAGACTCGGTAGTCACGTCCCAGTGGAGAGTATCGCGGTATCCGTGTACCGCGTCCCCACGGACGAGCCGGCGGAGTCGGACGGCAGCCTCGTGTGGGACTCGACGACGATGGTGCTGGTGGAGATCAGCGCAGGCGGAACAACCGGACTGGGATACACATACGCCGATGCGGCGGTTGCCGCGGTCATTCGCGACACACTGGCAGCCGTCGTACGCGATCAGGACGCGATGTCAAACGGCATGATCTGGGCGGCCATGGTGGCCTCGATACGCAACCTTGGCCGTCCGGGAATCGCGGCCATGGCGATTTCGGCGGTCGATATAGCCCTCTGGGACCTCAAGGCACGTCTGCTGGATGTCGCACTGGTAACACTTCTTGGCGCCGTGCGGGACGGCGTGCCTGTGTACGGCAGTGGCGGTTTCACGTCATATTCCGTTCCACAACTCCAGGCTCAGCTAGCTGGATGGGTGACAGACAAAATCACGCGCGTGAAGATGAAGATCGGTCGCGATGCTGTAGCCGATATCAGCAGAATAGCCGCCGCGCGCAGCGCTATTGGAGATACCACGGAGCTGTTCGTCGATGCAAATGGCGGGTACCCGCGGAAGGTGGCGCTCGCTCAGGCCGAGCGTTTCGCCGATTCGCACGTCTCGTGGTATGAGGAGCCCGTGTATCATCTCGATCTGGAAGGATTGCGCCTGTGCCGCGATCGTGCGCCAGTCACGATGGCGATATCAGTAGGCGAATACGGATATGATCCAATGGATTTCGCGAATATCATCCGGGCCGGAGCGTGCGACGTGCTGCAGGCCGACGCGTCCCGTTGTGAAGGGATCACGGGGTTCATGGTGGCAGACGCGCTGTGCGAAGCGCACACGCTCCCCCTTTCGACGCATTGCGCTCCGTCGCTGCACGCGCATCCGGCGTGCGCAGCCAAACGTGTGCGCCACGTGGAATACTTCCACGATCACGTCCGCATAGAAAAAATGTTTTTTGACGGAGCGCTGATTCCAGTTGATGGAGCGCTGTACCCGGATCTCTCACGGCCCGGTCTTGGCCTGGACTTCAAACACGCCGACGCGGCGCGGTATGCCATATGAGCGAATTGACCAACGCCGCGCCGACAGTTCATCGTCGCGCGCCGCTTCCGACCGCGGGACCCAATCTTCCCAATCCGCCTGACAGGCCGGACGCGGTACACACCAAGAAGTCGCGGGCTGAGATAGCCGGCAT
>JBDTIP010000053.1:0-3781 GCA_039936295.1 Gemmatimonadaceae bacterium | reverse complement strand
AGATTCGTGTTACGATCGCAGCGCAGGCTTGCGTCCTGCTGCTGCATCGAGACACGGACTATTATCCCAATCTCACGAGCATTATCGTATATCCGTCCGGGTACGTCGCTCAACAAACGGCACCGATTGGTGGCGGAATCTGGGAAGAGGGCGAGCATGGCCGTTTCGGCGAAACTGCGCAGAATCTCGGCGCACTGGTGCTGGCGTGGGACGAGGTGCGGCGCGGAGCGGCTACACCATCGGACGGCTCCAACGTAGTGCTGCACGAATTCGCGCATCAACTAGACTTCGAGGATCGCGTCACCGACGGGACGCCGCCGCTCGCCAGTCGCGCTGACTATGCGGCCTGGGCGCGCGTGATGAGTGCAGAATTCACCGCACTCCGGCGCGCAGATGACTCAGGTGCTCCGACGATAATCGACAAGTACGGAGCCACCAATATTGCAGAGTTTTTTGCGGTGATCACCGAGGCATTTTTCGAACGGCCAATCGCATTGCGAGCACGCCACGCGGAGCTATACGATGAATTGCAGCGGTTCTACCGGCAGGATCCTGCTACGTATTCAGCGGAGGTGTCATAGGATAATGACGCGAGATGTCCCACAGCGTGGTATCAACCAAGCGGTTGTGGTGAGAGTGTTAGATTCAAACAGTCCTATTAATCCACAATTGCGAGGTGAGACACTATGGCGACCACCGAGGTGTGGCAGCGCGGACCAGTGGACGGCGTGCCGACCGTCTTACAACCGGTAGCGCACATGCTGCTACAAGTTCGTGAAAGCGTTGGCGAGATGGTTGACGGTTTGACGGACGCGGAGTGGAATGCGCGGCCTGCTAACGTCGCATCGTGCGCATTCCATGTGCGGCACATTACAGGCGTGATAGATCGACTGTTCACATATGCGCAGGGGGGACAACTCTCTCCGGAGCAGCTCGCGGCAATTCGAGTGGAGGGCGAGCCGGTTCATGCCGCTGACGTAGCAAATGTTCTCGATGCTTTGGCGCGGCGCATCGACTCCGCAATCGCCCAACTACGCGCGACTGACGTCTCCACCGTCGGTGACTTTCGTGGCGTTGGGCGCTCGAAACTGCCGTCAACAGTGATCGGCTGTCTGGTGCATGGTGCCGAGCATTCCATGCGGCATGTAGGCCAGCTATCCGTGACGTCGCGGATCGCGCGAGCCGGAGCCGTGCGGGCGGAAGTGCGGCCGTAAAAATCCTCGTAGATATCGATACCTGACCCGCCTCGGCGGCCCGATAGGCTAAGAGGGTACCCCGGAGCATTCGTGCGACATCGGTGACGGCCTGACCCGGGCCAAGCGTTTGCGCAGTCGCCTGGGTGTATCGCGCAGCCCGTGCAACGTGTATTTTCGGCCCTGGTTTCACCTGCATCTTTCGAATACCCAGGACCCCGATACACCGCGTATGGCCGACACCCTAGCAACCCTCAAGACAGCTCTCTCGGACCGATACAGCATCGAGCGCGAGCTCGGTGCCGGCGGCATGGCGACGGTATATCTTGCACACGACATCAGGCATGACCGTGGTGTCGCGGTCAAGGTACTTCGGCAGGACATCACTGAATCGCTCGCGCGGGAGCGCTTCCTGCGCGAGATCCACGTCGCCGCGCGCCTCAATCATCCGCACATCCTACCGCTGTATGACTCGGGCGAGGCAGACGGACTGCTGTACTTCGTTATGCCAGTAATGCTGGGCCAGACCGTTCAGGACAGACTGCAGTCGGCGGGTCGGTTATCAGTCGACGAGGCGGTCCGTATCGGTACGGAAGTGGCTGACGCTCTCGACTATGCGCACCGCAACGACGTAATCCATCGGGACATCAAACCCGGCAACATTCTGCTGCACGAGGGTCACGCCATTGTTGCGGACTTCGGTATCGGCAAGGCACTCGTTGCAGCGGCCGCCAAGTCGCCGACGTTCACTCAAGTTGGCATGTCGGTTGGCACCCCTGCATACATGAGTCCCGAACAGGCCGCCGGAGACATCCTCGACGGCAGGAGCGATCTGTTCGCACTCGGCTGCACGATGTATGAGATGCTCACCGGAGACCAGGCGTTCACTGGGCCGACGCTACAGGCAGTAATAGCCAAACGCTTCAGCCACGTACCGCCGCCGGTTACGCAATCGCGTTCGACCGTACCGTCGTCGGTGAGCCGAACTGTCGAAAGACTCCTTGAGGCATCTCCGGATGCGCGATTCACGAGTGGAGCCGAAGTTGTACGTGCGCTGCGAGGCGAGATCGAAGTGCAGAGCGTTCGTCGAGAACTGCCGTCAATTGCAGTGTTGCCGTTCGTCAACATGAGTGCGGATCCCGACAACGCATTCTTCAGCGACGGCATTAGCGATGACATCACCATGGCGCTCACCAAGGTCGGCGGTCTCAAGGTTGCTGCCCGAGCATCGGCGTTCTCGTTCGCCGGCAAGAACGCGCAGCTGGCTGAGATCGGAGAAAAGCTCGATGTGCGAAACGTTCTCGAGGGCAGCGTTCGCCGTGCCGGCAACCGGGTGCGCGTCACGGCGCAGCTCATGGAAACGAAGACCGCAACTCAGCGATGGAGCGACCAGTACGATCGCGACCTGAACGACATTTTCGCGATCCAGGACGAGATATCGCGTTCCATCGTGTCCGAGCTGGAAGTCGTCCTTGGCGTGCGCGCGAACGCACCGCTGGTGGTGCGCCCAACCGACGATATGGAGGCATACGACCTGTACCTTCGCGCGCGCGAAGCCATTCGCGTGCGAACGCCGTCCAGTCTGCAGCGCGGGCGAGATCTGTGCTCCAGCGCGCTCCAGCGAGACCCGTCCTTCGCGCGCGCGTGGCTCGTGCTTGCGGAGGCGTTTGCGGCGATGGGCGTGTATGGATATGAGAGCCTAGCATTCTGCCGCGACGACGCAGAGCACGCATTGGGGCAGGCCGCAAGGCTGCACGGTGTCGAGGCAGAGGTTGCACTGTACCGCGGTTTCATCAAGTTGTACCTTCGACCCGACTGGCACACCGCCGGTGCGGATATCGCGGTTGCGCTCACCGCGAATCCCGATGACGTGCTCGCAAACATGCTTCTGGCGGGTTGGCACGGGTTGCTCGGAAATCGGACTGCGCGCACCGCTGCTGCAACGAAGGCAGTTACCTTAGATCCGCTGTCGCCTTTCACATTTTCGCTCGCCGGGCAAAGCTATTACTACACGGCGGACTACGAGGACGCGCTAGTGCACCAGGATCGGGCACTCGCACTCGACGCGAACTACCTAAACAGCCTGTGGGGTTCGGCGCTGTGTCTCGCGAAGCTGGACCAACCGGACGAGGCGGTGCGCAGGATGCGCCGACAAGTTGCAATCTCGGAGCAGTCTCCGACTTCGGTGGCGATGCTTGCGTATGTATTACAGAGCGTCGGGGAAACCGCCGAAGCAACGACACTCGCTGACCGACTCTGGGCAAACTACCCTGATCACGCGTACAGCCATCTGACGGCCGAGATTCTGCGCGGTGACGAGGAGCGCCTGACACGCGCGCTTGTAGACGCGGTCGATAACGGCATCGGCGGCGTCATCGCGCCAGCCACCACGATCAAGCCGGATCTTGACGCACTCGTGACGCATCCGCGATTTGGTCCCCTGGTGCGACAGCTTGATCTCTACGCGCAGATGCCGGGACTCCCGCCTCTCGAATCGCAGCTGTAAATGGCGCGCGAAAGACTTGAACGTGCGAGATTGTTCGCAACATGACAGATAGCGACGACAGCCTCCGCACACGTCTCCGCGA
>JBDTIP010000052.1:0-6171 GCA_039936295.1 Gemmatimonadaceae bacterium | reverse complement strand
GAAGGCGTCACTTACAACCCAGTCGTTCATCTCCGCGGCATCATTCCAGGAGACGACCCGAGTGTTGACGGATGCAGCAATCCGCGGCGCCAAGGACGATCTCATGGGACTCAAGGAGAACATCATTCTCGGCCACCTGATTCCGGCCGGTACGGGTGTGTATCGTTATCAGGAAGTGGACATCGAAGGCGTCTCGGTTCCAGCTCCAGTTGTTGAGGAGCCAATTGAGCCGACGATGGAGGAGATTCTCGCCGCAGGTGACGAGGACGAGGATTTCCGTCCTGGCAAGGCTGGAGCTGCTGCGAGTGCAGTGGCGACACCTCCCGGCATCGCGAAGCTGTTGGCCGATATGTAACGCGGTACTGATGCACAATCAAAGCAAACGGCGCGTCCGATGTGGATGCGCCGTTTGCTTTGATAGCTTCAACGCCTCAATCACGAGAATTCCCGATTATCCAGCCAACTCCATAGCCGATTGCGGCACCGATGAAAACGCCGCCAGCTGCGCCCGTGGTTATGCAACCACGATGTGATCCAGCTGCGTCACATTGATTCAGCCCTAGTAGTAACCCCGTGGCCCCGCCGAGCAGGGCACCAATTCCAGCACCCCACGCGCCTCCGCGGTCAGTTGCTTGCGGCGAGCTATTGATTGATGTCAATCGCGCCCCAAGTAGTTCGCCAACCGTCCGTCGTTCAGGCGCCAGCGCTGCGCTCCGGACAATACCAACTGGAATCGCACGCTGGCATTCGGCCTTGGCAGCGACCGAAGCAAGAAGCAACGCGACGCTGATGGCTACTGATTTTAAAGGCATTGTTGTCTCCTCGTCTTCAAAATAGAGCACCACCGATTGCTGGCGCGCCAGCTGTCCATCTGCGCTGTTTGTTGGGCTGGTATTGAATGAGTTACCCAAGTTCGCATCTGTCCTCACATCCAAATCGTCGTGTGTTGTGCCAGTGAAGATAGTGTCGCAGACATCGAACCATGTCGTGTTGCAGACTCCCTTATTCCGGTAATTCGCATGCTTGTCCCACGATGCGCATATCCGAGGCCTGCCACGGTAAAACCCCGGGATATCCTAGCTCGCCAGGACCATACGTAGCGTCAGTGACGTATCTGTTTCGTGTGAAAGTCGAGAGCGCTGATTGGTGCCAACTCATCCCGTTTCACTCCAGAACTTCAGGCTGCCCAAAGAGGAGTTGCGCCAACGGTTCAGCTTCGGGCGATGCAAGTACATATACGTGGTCGCCCGGCGCCAGAATTGTACCTCCGTCTGCAACCAGGAGCGACGATCCTCGCACAATCATTGTGACAGCAGCACCATCTGGAAATGGAATTTCGGAGAGTGGCACACCGCAGACGGGAAGGGCGCGATCAATGAAATACGACCGCAGCGAACTCCGCATTGGTTCTTTCGATTCGACGAGAATCGTGGCCGCCGCGGGCGACGGTGCGGCACCAACCACTCCAAATGTTCGTGCGAGCCATGCAACGATTGTCCCAGGCATCAACGTGTTGACCACGATGATGAAAAAGACGACGTCAAAGATATGCCGACCGCCGGTAACACCGGCCATTACGGGGATCGTTGCGAGAACGATCGGAACAGCTCCGCGGAGGCCCACTATGCTGATGAAGACGGTTTCGCGCAGTGTATAACGGAACGGCGCGAGACACAGAGCCACCGCAATCGGACGAGCAATTAGAGTGAGTACGATCGCGACGCCGAGTCCCGGAAGTGCGGCGCCAACGAGCCGCGTTGGGATCGCAAGCAATCCAAGTACCAGGAACATCCCGATCTGCGCGAGCCAGCCGAAAGCATCGTGCACGCGTAGTATGGCAGGTCGATGCGGCAGTTGATGCGTGCCCGCAAGCACGACGCCAGCGATATACACGGCCATGAATCCGCTGCCATGGACCAGTGTCGTAACGCCGAAGACTGAAAGCGCGATCGCCAACGTGAGCACCGGATACAATCCGGCTGACTCGAGGCGCACGCGTACCAGCAGCTTTCCGGCAAGCGTGCCGGCCAGCCACCCGAGTGCGCCGCCTGTTGCTATTTGTAGTATTGCAAATACGGGTAGCAGCCAGACGTTCTGCCCGTTGTTGATATCCCGGCTCAGTACGAATGCGGTGAGAGAGATGGTCAGCAGAATCGCGACCGGATCATTCAGCCCGGATTCGGCTTCCAGAGTGCGCCCCACGCGCGGCTTGAGCGTGATGCCGCTTCCGCGCAGCGTCGCGAAGACTGCCGCTGCATCCGTCGAAGAGACTACGGCACCAATGAGGAGTCCGATGGGCCATGCAACGCCGCCACCGAAGTGCGCGAATGCACCGACGATAACAGCAGTGAATACCACGCCGATTGTCGCGAGGGTGAGGGCCGGAGCGGCAACGGGCCGAAGTGCAGCGGCCGGCGTGTTGAGGCCGCCGTCGAACAGAATCAGCACGAGGGCAACAACGCCAGCGCGAAACGCGAACGAGTAGCTGTCGAGACTGATGTGTCCCAAGCCTTCCGACCCGGCGAGCATGCCGACGGCGATGAAACCGAGTGCGATGGGAATGCCGATCCGAGCAGTAAACCGGGTAAGAATCACCGAGCCGCCGAGCAGGATGCCTACGGTGGCGAGAATCGCTGCTATCGCGATCGGCGCGTTCATCGGTTCTGTCGCGGAACCGGCCGGCGCTGCGCGGCGTCGGCTACCGTTACCACGGTAGCCGACGCGTCAAACTTGTCTACGGAGAGTGCGTGGATCTCAGTCGTTCTTCGGCCGCTCCGGCCCGTGACGGAGAGTTAGGAAGACGCCAACGCCAACGAGGGCGAGCGCTGGGTAGAAGGCGAACGTACGATGCTCCATCGGCAGAATCAACGTGATGAGCATGATGGCGAGCCCGGAAAATAGTGTTGCAAGGCCTGGCTCGCGTCTGTAAAATGGCTGCGCGGCAGTTTGGATGGCTTGCGCGCGAGCTGTCGTGGGGGAATCTGTCTGCTGAGGCATTTTGGAATTGATGGGTAGGGGCGAGCCCCCTCCATCAATTCGGATGGTCAGGTGAGGCGCGCTCTTGAGGCAGAAGTAGGAGGCGTGATCGCATCATTCGGAGGGCCGGTAGCGTGGTAGCCGCGAATTGCAGCCGCCCATGCGGCGTGACGTCCGTTGGCGTGAATTGCGTCGGGCGCATGACTCCCAAGTGGCAGCCTGAACGTGCGATCGGACGTGGCCGAGTGGTTCTGGCCGTTACTATGCGCTGGCTCTCGCTGGGCGGGAGCTAGAACGATTTGGCTGGCGGGAGCCCACCCTGGGTCGACCGCGGCCCCTTCATGTGGGGCAAGTGCAGTGTGGGTAGGGGCGGCCCTGACAGAGGTCGCCTGCGCGCTCGTATGAGCGTGTGTATGAGCGTTTGTATGAGCGCTTGCTTGCTGGCTTGCTTGCTGGCTCGCTTGCTGGCTCGTTTGCACGGCGCTTGCTGGAACGCCAGCGAGGCCTACAAGGGAGGCGAGGACAAGGATCAGGCGTGTCACGATACCTTTAAAGTTAACGCATCCGTGGTCATTCTTGAATACAGTTGGCCGAACCGACTTGCCTGAGGGGCATCTGGTCTCTAGATTCCTCAGGCTGTGGCCACTCCGTTGTGGAGCGGCCGTTCCTTGTCGATCCATGGTAAATGCCGACAATTAATCAGCTGGTACGCCAGAGCCGCAGCGATGTGGCCAAGAAAGAAAAGGCGCCGGCGCTCAAGTCCAATCCGCAGAAGCGTGGTGTTTGCACTCGTGTGTACACCACTACCCCCAAGAAGCCCAACTCCGCACTCCGCAAGGTCGCGCGCGTTCGTCTCACCAACGGCTTCGAAGTCACCGCATACATCCCGGGCGAAGGGCACAACCTGCAGGAGCACTCGATCGTGCTCATCCGCGGTGGTCGTGTCAAGGATCTACCCGGCGTTCGTTATCACATCGTTCGCGGTACGCTTGACGCCTCGGGCGTGAATGGTCGCAATCGTAGCCGCTCCAAGTACGGAACCAAGAAGCCAAAGGTCGGCGGCAAGGCCGTGGCCACAAAGGGCGCGCCCAAGGGGAAGAAGTAAATGAGCCGTCGCAAAAAGTCAGTCAAGCGTACCATCCTTCCGGATTCGCGCTATGACAGCCAGACCGTGGCGAAGTTCATCAACGTCATGATGTATCAAGGGAAGAAGAGCACTGCCGAACGCATCTTCAACGATGCGATGGACAGCGTCGAGGCCAAGACGGCTCAGCCCGGAGTTACTATTTTCAAGCAGGCGCTCGCCAACCTGAAGCCGATGGTCGAGGTGAAGAGCCGGCGCGTTGGTGGTGCCACCTACCAGGTTCCTGTCGAAGTCCGTCCGGAGCGTCGCACCGCTCTCGCGATGCGCTGGTTGATTCTTTACTCGCGCGGCCGCAACGAAAAGTCGATGGCCGACAAATTGGCTGCTGAAGTGATTGCGGCGAGCAAGGGTGAAGGAAACGCCGTGAAGAAGAAGGAAGACACGCACAGGATGGCCGAGGCTAACAAGGCTTTCGCGCACTATCGCTGGTAGTAGAACAACAGCAAGACAACAAAAATCCCGCTTCGCGATCGATCGCGAAGCGGGATTTTGCGTTTGGGCCGGTATCCAGCCCGGGCTTGGCTGCTGGCGGCCCATCGCGCTAGCGTTAATATCTACCGTGAGTCCGTGATCCACCGCTTTCACCTTCAACACCATCCTGTGATGCTGCGTCCAATGATTCGCCGCGCGCTGGCCGGCACGACGTTCGTGATTTCCGTATTGGCGGTCTCGGCGTTCACCCCGATACTTCCCGTTCACGGCACCGTGCTGGCCAAGCTACCGCCAATCAAGCACGTCTTCCTCATCGTGCTCGAAAACGAGTCATTCGAGACAACGTTCGGAAAGGATACGAAGGCGCTATATCTCGCCGACACCCTGCGACGCGCGGGCGGCTTTCTGACACAGTATTACGGGACCGGACACTCGAGCCTCGACAACTATATCTCGATGATCTCGGGTATCGCACCCGCGCCAGCCACTCAGGCGGATTGCGGCAGATACGATGAGTTTGTCGAGACGGGGATAGCGCCGGATGGGCAGCCGATCGGGAGCGGCTGCGTGTATCCCGCACACGTACCCACCATCGCGAAGCAACTCACCGATGGTCACCTGACATGGAAAGCGTACATGGAAGGGATGGGTAACGATGCCGGGCGCGAGCCGGCGACGTGCGCGCATCCTGAGATCGGTTCGCGCGATCAGACGAGCCGCTCAACGCCGACCGATAGATACGCGACGAAGCACAATCCGTTCATGTATTTCCATTCGGTCATCGACCTCCCATCGTGCGACGAAAATGTAATTCCGCTCTCCCGATTCGAGGCCGATCTTGCTTCCGCTAGCACGACTGCGAACTACAATTTCATCACGCCGGACCTGTGCCACGATGGTCACAACACTCCGTGCAAGAACGGCGAGCCGGGCGGTCTCGTGTCGGCTGACTCGTTTCTTGCGCACTGGGTTCCGATCATCATGAAATCACCCGCGTATCGCAATGCGGGACTTATCATCATCACGTTCGACGAGGCTGCCAGTATCGATGCGAGCGCGTGTTGCAACGAGCCGAGCGGGCCGAACACGAAGATGCCAGGGGCGCACGGGCCGGGCGGCGGTCGGATCGGAGCGGTGCTCCTTTCGCCGTTCATCAGGCCCGGAACGGTTTCCAGGGTGCCCTACAACCACTATTCGATGCTCCGAAGCGTGGAGAACCTCTTTGGCCTCAAACACATCGGATACGCCGACCGCCGCGGGCTCGTCCCCTTCGGCCCAGACGTCTATACAAAGTTTCACAAGGCCCCGGCGCGCTAAGTGAGGAACCGGTGGCATCCGCAAGGGTCCTAAAGGGACCACTTGGTCGCCAAAGGTGTATGATTTGTTCACCAACCATCCGGGGATGAAGGTGCTTCAAGATCGGTATGAACGTTCAAGTTTATCCAGCTTAGCGCGCCGCGGTTTCGGAGCACAGGTGAGTGTTCCAGCAGTAGTCACTTGCGCCTTCCTCGCGCTGGCGGCGGGGCTTGCATCACCACTTGGAGCTCAGGGGTCGGGGAATGGATTTCTATTCCAGCAGCCAGCGGGAAGCATCACCATTTACGCCGGTTTTTCCCACG
>JBDTIP010000051.1:0-5707 GCA_039936295.1 Gemmatimonadaceae bacterium | reverse complement strand
AGACCACGTGCCACACCGACTCGCTTCTGCATGCCGCCGGACAATTCCGACGGCGCCAGCTGAGTGACCTCATCCGGGTCCAGATCGACGTAGCGCAGTTTCTCGCGCACGCGCTCACCGATCTCGTCATCATTGAGCTTGGTGTGCTCCCGAAGCGGGTACGCGACGTTCTCGTACACTGTCAGGGAGTCGAACAATGCCGAGCCCTGAAACACCATCCCCATTTGCTGTCTGATCTCGAGCGCCTGCTCGTACGTCAGGCTCTCGATGTCCTGGCCCATCACGCGAACTTCGCCGCGGTCCGCGACCAGCAGGCGAAGGATGAGCTTGATGATCGTAGACTTGCCGGTACCTGACTCTCCCACGACCGCGACGGTTTCGCCTTCATTTGCGGCGAAAGAGACACCTTCCAGAATCGGGCGATCGAACGCGAGGTACACGTCGCTCAACTCGATGACAGGCGCGCCCTGCTCGGTCGCGCCAGGTGAATGCCCATCGTCAGCATTGATCTCCTTGCGAATCGCAGCGCGAACGCGAGTACGCTCCGCAGTATCGGCGGCGTTCTCGGGAGCTGTTGAATCGCCGGGGTCACCCGGGCGCTTCGGTGGCTCACCGGATTGGCGCCGATCGCCCTCCCTTCGCTCGCGACGATGATTGCGATTGTAGACGCCGTCATCCTTCGCCTCGTCGCTCGAGTCGTCGCTCATCATGACAGGAGTGCGAGCAAGATTTGCGTAATGAAATAATCCGTTACGAGAATCAGTATGCTCGCCGTAACGACCGTGCGCGTGGTGGCGACTCCGACGCCTTCGGTGCCGCCGGTCGTGCGCAGTCCGAAGTGACACGCAGTGAGCGAGATAATGCCACCAAAAATGAAGGGCTTGAGCAACCCATGTATGAAGTCGTCCGGAATGATACGGAAGATGAAGCCGCCCGCAGCGATCTGATCCCAGACCGTTCCCCAGTAGAGCGACGTCGGTAGCTGCAGGTAGAATTTGGCGATGACGTTGCCGCCGAAGATCCCGGCAAGGTCGTTGATGACCGTTAGCGCGGGCAGCATCACGAGCGCAGCGATGAGACGCGGTGTGACGAGCTTCTTGATCGGATCCGTGCCCATGACGTTGAGCGCGTCGATCTGCTCGGTGACGCGCATCGATCCAAGCTGCGCGGCGATTCCCGACCCCACGCGGCCGGCCACCATCAGACCGGCGAGCACCGGGCCGAGCTCGCGAATCATCGACGCGGTCACCAGACTGCCGACATAACTAGTCGCCCCAAATCGCTGCATCTGCACCGCAGACTGCAGCGCCAGCACCATCCCGGTGAAGAAACCGGTAAGGATGACAATCCCGAGCGATTGGACCCCGATAGCGTCCATTTGCTGGATCACGTCCTCGCGGTAAAACGGACGGGCGAAGATGAACCGGATGGCATTCCACGCAAGGACGAATGCCTCCTGCAGCGAGTAGACTCGCTTTCGGGCCGCGGCGTTGATGCGTTCGATTAAGGCCATTCGCTCCGTCGAAAGGCAAGGGATATGCCGACCATGGTGCGCTCTTCTTCCGGCGTCCTTTGCCGGTTTGCCACAACGGGCTAGCTTGGTAGGCGATGATCGAGACTATCAAGCGAGACCGGCTCGTTGCTCTACTCGAGTCGGCGAAAAGATACCGTGTCGCCGTCGCAGGCGACGCGATGCTGGATGTGTATCTGCTGGGCGACGTGGAGAGAATCTCTCCCGAGGCTCCCGTGCCTGTGGTCCGGGTCCGCGACAAACGGCTCGCCCTGGGTGGCGCCGCCAACGTCGTGCAGAACGTCCTTGCGCTCGGCGCCACATGCAGCGTGGTCTGCACTGTCGGCTCGGACCCTGCCGGTCAGGACCTGACGCGCATGCTCAGCGCAGCCGGCGCTTCGGTCGCTGGAGTGCTGCCGAGTGACAAGCCAACAACGACCAAGACAAGGATCGTCGCCAGAGCTCAGCAGCTCGTCCGCGTGGACGAAGAAGACGACGCCGATGCGACCGGCACCGACACCGAAGCCCTCGCAGAGGCAGTTCGAACGGTTGTTCGGACAGCCGATGCACTGGTGCTTGAAGATTACAACAAGGGGGTTCTGGCGCCCGCGGTCATCCGTGCCGCCATGGACGAGGCGTCTGCCAGGGGGATTCCGGTGGTGGTGGATCCCAAGTTCAGGAATTTCTTCGAATTCAGAGGGGCGACCATCTTCAAGCCGAATCGCCGAGAACTGGAATCGGCCCTGGGCGCAACGCTCGATATCAGGTCACCAGCGGCGTTGCCGGCAACCTGCGCGCGGCTCGGCGTCGAGCACCTCCTGCTTACACTGGGAGAGCAAGGGATGGTTCTCGTTTCTGCTGACGGAGAAGTGGGGCGCATTCCTACCACCGCTCGCGAGGTGTACGATGTTGTTGGAGCCGGCGACACCGTCACAGCCTATCTGGCGACGATGCTGGCTGCAGGCGCGACTGCTTCGGAAGCAGCAGTGATCGCAAACTTCGCCGCAGGCGTAGAGGTCGGCAAGCTAGGTGCAGCAACCGTAAGCGTCGACGAGGTGATCGATGCCTACGATCGGTACAACACTGACCACGTTCAACAGCACTCAACTTGAAAAACTTTTTACGCACGGCTGCCGCGGCGTTCGTCGTTGTAATGATCGTTGCGACACCGAATGCGGCCCGCGCGCAGGCTTCGCTGTACGTGCCGCTCGATGACATCGCGTACCACTTTGCGGATGCCCTGATGGCACGCGGGGAATTACGCGGAGTTTCGCTATTGGAGCGGCCGTACACCGCCGAACAGCTCGCAGCGGGCGCCGACTCCGCGCTCGGTCACACTCACTCGCCGATCGTCCGGTCGTACGCAATCGCATTGCGATCCGCGCTCGAGCGCTACACGGTCAACGCGGCGCACGAAACCACATCTGCCGACCACGCGTCGTTTCTGGTGAACGGAGATCTGTTCATCACGGGGGAGACTTCCGGTGAGCACGAGCTCACGCTCGCCGATACCAACGCGAGCGTCACTGGCGGCGGCGGTGTACGCATGGCGATGGTCGCTGGAAACCTCGCAGTGATGATACACCCCATAATCGACAATGTGCTCAACCACGATCCCAATTTCGCGGGCCGGCAGGACCGGATCGTGGCAGGCCGCACGCAGGACGCGTACGTCGCCGGCGAGTGGGAATACGCGACGGTGTTCGCGGGCAGGATGGCGCGCAACGTGGGCCCGTCGACGCTCGACGGCCTCCAGCTTGGCAGCGCGCCGTACACGTACGATCATCTCTACACGCAGCTCGGGACCGATCGCATTCACATGTCGGCACTCGCGACGCGGCTCGACGACGCATTCGAGCCGGACGGCGTCTATGCTCGATATTTCTATACACATCGGCTCTCGGTCCGGTGGCACGATCTGGAAGTCGGCGCATCGGAAGGGATGATTGCCTACGGAATCGGACGATCCTACGACCCGTCGCTGCTAAACCCGCTCAACGTCTACGCACTTTCCTGGCGGAACGAACATGTATCCGGCAATCTGACGCTCGGCGGCACGATGGCCCTTCGTACCGCGTTCGGCAATTACTCATCCGAACTTCTCATTGGCAACCGGCAGATCGATTCGTGTCCGCAGCTCACCTGTCAGGAGCCGGCGTCGTACGGCTTCTCAGCGACCGCCGAGGGCGTCCCATTGTTCGGAGATCAACGACTGTTCGCGTCGTACTCGCGGCTGTCTGGATTGGCGTACCGGGCCAAGGAAGGGTCCATGGGCCAATACGCCAGCCTGGGCATCGGACTCGGCCAGGAATTCAGCGACTACGACGAGCTGAAAGCTGGAGCCGATCTGGCGGTCGTCCCATTTACCACTATAAGGGCATACGGCGCTTATCGTCGACAGGGACAGGGCGACTACCATCTCCCGTTTCCACTGCCCGCAGCCTATCCAACGACGCCGGGATTTCTGCAGGGGGTCGTCGAGCACGTTTCGCGCGCCGGCGTGGAGGGCGGCGGAATGATTGCGCCGGGCGTCGAGCTCACCGGCGACGTGGGCGTGAATCACTCGACAAACTGGCAGCATCTAACGGGCGTGACGCACAATGGGGTCGCGGCGACTGCTCGGTTTCAATGGACGCCGCGTGGGCTGTTTTTCTAGGCGAGAGCAGTAGCGATTGTAAGCGGACCGTTCGCCGATTCAAGCACGCGGCATAATCGCTCTGTCATTCCAGCCCGAATATGCTATGACCGACTTGGTCAGTCCGCCAATTTTTTCGCGATAAAGCGTTGCGTCCGGGAAGAGCGTTTGCATCTCAGTCACCGACAGGAGGCGGATCTGATCGACTTCGTGTTTCGCCTGTTGGTAATCCTCCCTGCGGGGCATCCAGCCAAGCTCGAATCGCTGCACGAGCGCAATTCGCAGGGCGCGTGGAAGGAATTGGAAGAATGGAACGTGAAAGTGCGGTTCCAGCGGGAAGTAGCGATTCGGTGTCTGAACGAAATACCGCTGTCCGACACGCCTGACTTCAGACGCCATGCGTTGCTGGTCGGCGCGATCTCCCACGTGCTCGATCACGGAATTCGAGAACACGACGTCGAACTCTCGATTTGCAAAGCAACGCATCTCACGTGCATCGCCGGTGACCAGCTTCACATCGGACCGGGTTTCGGTGTAGCTCTCGGTGTTGAGCAACGTCACCGACGCTTGCTTCTCTTCAACTAGCGGAATGTCCTGCCAGAACTCGGGTGTGCCGCCGACATCCAGAATCTTTGCTCCTGTCGGAAGCTCCACAGCAAGCGACTCGAAGAATGCGAAACGGCGACGCCTCATCCGGCTTGCCAGCGAATCGGGAGCATGAAAGTCGGCCACACTCTTGAAAAGCATCAAAGCAACTCTAGAGAATGGAGCGGGGCCATCACGGATCTCGCGAGGACTACGTTGTTGGAATAGTACTGGTACCGCTTGGGCAGCACCAAATTCAAGAGCAATGATGCAGCAGTCAATGGAAATATCACGACGAGCTGAAGCAGCCTCGCGACCACCTTATTTCTCGGAAAGACATGTAGAAAGAGGTAGCTGATGAACGCCTGAGAGAGCGCCAGAACGTATGTCGTCGTCTTTCTCGATTCCAGCACCTCGAAGCCGTTTCGTTCGAGCACATGTTTGATGCCGAAGCTGGTATATCTGGCGAAGTCATAGGGCGCTTCGTGCTCGTCCCATGCGAAGGGAGTCGAGATGAGCAGACTTCCGCCGGGCTTGAGAACTCGTCTTATCTCCTCCAGCAGCTCATCGATGTTGAAGACGTGCTCGAAGACTTCGAAACAGACGGTCGCGTCGAACTGTTCATCGGCGAAGGGAAGCGTCTTACCGTCATAGAACACGTCGATCCTGCTGGTTCTGTGATCGTGTCCCGACACCTGGACGTCGACGCCCACGTAGTTCGTGGAGTTCACGAACAGCGATTCGTAAGGTTTCGAGCCGCACCCGAAGTCGAGCACGTTGCCGCGTATGCGTGGGGCGAGGTGCGCGATATTCCTGTAGAGCCCGTTGCGAATTATGTAAACCGGATTGACAACGATGCCCAGTGGCGACGTTATAAAGGCTTCGCGGTGAAGACGGGCGAGCAGGCTTTTGAGCATGGCGGAGTGAAGTTATAGCCGGACCGAAGACCCGCAACGCCCGCGTTGGCGCCTCATTCG
>JBDTIP010000050.1:0-5425 GCA_039936295.1 Gemmatimonadaceae bacterium | reverse complement strand
TTCGGGGATGATGTTGCCGTGCTTCACAGCGCACTTAGTGACGGCGAGCGGTACGACGCGTGGCTTGCGCTCAAGCGCGGCGAGAAACGGATCGCGGTGGGCGCGAGGTCGGCGATTTTCGCGCCGCTTGCGAACCTCGGCGCCATAATAGTCGATGAGGAACACGAGTCGAGTTACAAGCAGGGAGAGTCGCCGCGGTACCATGCCCGCGAAACCGCGATCGTCCGTGCGACCCATGCCGGCGCCGTCGTGGTGCTTGGGAGCGCCACCCCGTCGCTTGAGACGTGGTCCAACGCGGCGTCCGAGAAGTACACATTGCTGTCGCTTCCAGATAGAGTTGGCGGTGCGTCGCTTCCGATAGTAAGCGTCGTGGACATCCGAAGGCTCACGGCGAGAGATCCTGACTCCTCCGCGCAGGAAGACTATCAACGCATCATGAGTGGTGACCTGGATGCAGCGTTGAGCAGGACGCTCGCCAAGGGCGAGCAGAGCATCCTCCTACTCAACCGACGCGGCTATTCGGCGTTCGTGCAATGCGAGACATGCGGTAACGTCGCCACGTGCCCGAACTGCAGCATCACGCTCACATATCATCGCTCACCCGAGCGGTTGGTGTGTCATTACTGCATGCATCAGGAGGAGCCGCAACGCGCATGCCGACGTTGCGGCGGCGTCACGCTGCGCAGACGTGGGCTCGGCACGCAGCAGGTTGAGCGGCTCGTATGCGAGCGCTTTCCTTCTGCTCGCGTGGCGCGAATGGATGTGGATACGACGTCTGGCAAGTGGGCGCACGCTGAGATTCTGGATCGCGTTGGAGCCGGCGAGGTCGACATCCTCATGGGGACTCAAATGATCGCGAAGGGACTCGACTTTCCCAACGTGACACTCGTCGGGGTGATCGATGCGGACGTGGGAATAAACCTTCCGGATTTTCGAGCCAGCGAGCGTTGCTTTCAACTCCTCAGCCAGGTCGCCGGCCGCGCGGGACGTGGTGCGCGCGGCGGCCAGGTGCTGATCCAGACGCGCGTACCAGGTCACCACGCGGTCAAGTGCGCCGTGACGCACGACTACTCCTCGTTCGTCACTGAGGAGCTTGCTGGGCGCGTTCATCCGGCTTATCCGCCCAATAACCGACTGGCGAACATCGTTTTCAGTGGCAACGAGGAATCGGTCGTCGCTGACCTGGCCATCGCCGGCAGCGCGTGGCTTCGTCGGCTGATACGATCGCGCGAGGCCGCTGGTCTCACCGTAGTCGGACCGGCGCCCAGCGCGGTGGAGCGCATCAAGACGCGCTGGCGCTGGCACGTCTTGCTGAAGAGTGAGCATCCGCATGAACTGACTCGTACAGGCCGATATTTTCTCGAACGCTTTCCCGTCCCGGCGCGCGATGGCCTTCGCGTCACATTCGACCGCGATCCGGTGACGCTTCTCTGAGCCTGTGCAGGCGACTGGCGGCGAGGAACTGCGCCGCGAGCACCGGATTTCCGCGTTGCACGCGGAGATTGTCCCAGACGAGTCCTCGTGCCACCTTTGTAGCAATGAACGAGACCACCGAGCGCTTCTTCCGTGAGATTTCAGACCGGGTCGGCCACGATCAGGTTGCCGAGCTTTATTTGTTTCCCGTGATCCGTCAGGGGGGCGTCGAAGCGGCCGTCGCTGTTGTGGCTGCCTATCCAGACCCGGCCATCCATGCGCAATCGCCGCGACATATCGTGTACTCAGCGAGCTACAGATGCACGGTGAAGGGCAAGGAGCGCGGCAAGTGGTTTGTGGAGATAGTGGCGGAAGCCGACGCACCGCTCGTGGATGTCGAAGAAGTCGTGCGGGGTGTGGTGCAGCGAAGCGGCGAGCAGTTCCAGCCAGAGCGCATCACCGGTGCTGAGTTCAGATCGATCGTACCAGCGCCAGTAGCCGTGCAATCGGCGCCGGCTTGAGCAGAACTTCCGTACAGCCTGCGTCAAGGCAGCGCTGACGTAGATCATCGTCGTCGTGGCCGGTGAGCGCAATTGTGTTAAGTGGCGCGTGTCCGGATTCAACGAGCCGCGCGAGTGCAGCCAACCCGTCGCCATCGGGTAGCGTTACATCCAGCAACATGACATCTACATTGTGCTCAGAGCCGAGCCTGACCGCTTCAGCTATGGTAGCGGCAATATCGACCTCGTAGCCGCTTTCCTCAAAAAGAAGCCTGAGGGCCGAAGCGGTGAGGGCACTGTCTTCAACGATTAGCAGACGCGTTTGACGGACCGGGAATGGTGAAGACGAACCGGGATCCTTCGTCGGGTTTGCTTTCCACCCAGATGTGGCCGCCGTGCAGCTCTACCAGGCGGCGCGCGATGGTGAGTCCGAGACCGGTCCCGTGGTGTTGCCGCGACGCCGATGAATCAACCTGCGCGAATTCATCGAATACCAATTCCTGGTACTCCGCTGCGATGCCGATACCATCGTCGCCGACCTCGATGAAATGTGCCGGTCGGCCATTATCATCGGCGTGCCACGCGCGAACCCACACGTGTCCGCCGGTCGGCGTGAATTCAATCGCGTTGCCGATGAGATTGTTGAGCACGTGCGTGACTTTCTCGCGATCTGCGAAGAGTGACGGAAGGCCTTCTGGGATCTGCGTTGCGACGGCCAGCGAGCGCCTGCGCGCAACCGCCTCGTTTATCGCGCTTACCTGCCGTACGACGTCGCCGAGCTCGAATTCGGTCTGAATTAGCCGGAGCCTGTTAGCCGTGGCCTTCGCGTATGTGAGGATTTCGCCAACCATGTCGAGCAACTGGCGCCCACCCGAGATCACTCCGCTCACGCTCTCGAGCTGACGCGGCGACATCGGGCCTAGTATCCCGTCGCGCAAAATCTCAGCGTGTGTAATGATCGCCGTCAATGGCGTACGCAGGTCGTGCGATATGTTGGAGAGAAAGTGCGTCTTGAGCGCGTCGCGCGAGCGTAGCTCGGCGAGCTCGCGCCGAGCGTCCTGCAGTTCGGTCTCGAGCGCAGTGGCTCTCAACTCGTCTGATGCCGCGGGTTCCGTGACGGACATATGGCCGAAAGCTACACCCCCGCGGTGACCTCCTCAACCAACTGCTGCCGGCGGAGGAGTGCCCAGTACCGTCCTTCGGCAGCGAGAAGGTCCGCGTGAGTCCCGCGCTCGACAATGCGGCCGTCGTCGAGCACCAGGATCATCGCCGCATCTCGCAGCGCACTGGCGCGGTGAGACGCAATCACCGCCGTGCGCCGTGCGAGCGCGACGCGCAGGCCGTGGAGTATCTCGGCCTCGGTGTGAGTGTCGACTGCCGAGAGCGCATCGTCCAGCAACACGATAGCAGGCTTACGTGCGAGCGCCCGAGCCAGCGCCGCACGCTGCTTCTGGCCACCGGAGAGATTGATTCCGCGCTCTCCAAGGACTGTCTCGTAGCCATCTGGGTACGCGGAAACGGACTCGTCCAGCTGGGCGATCGTTGCTGCGCCTCGCCACGCCTCCGGATCGCCGCCGTCGTGCACTCCATAGGCGAGGTTGGCCGCGATGGTGTCGCTGAACAGGAGGCTCTCCTGAGGTACGTAGCCAATCTCGTCGCGCAGCTCGTCCAACGGAACGCGATTGATCGGAACGCCGTCGATCAGGATCTCGCCTTCCTGCGGGTCGTACACTCTGGCAATCAGATCGATCATCGCGCTCTTGCCACTCCCTGTTGCGCCAACGATACCGGCCGTGGCACCGGAAGGAATGACAAAGCTCACGTCCTTGAGCACCCAGCGCGCTGGAGCGTTGCCGGACACCGGGAAGTGGAAGCTGACATCGCGAAACTCGATGGATCGGCCGTCCGTTGCCGGCGGTAGATGCAGTACTGGTTCGTCCGTAACGATGCGCTGACGCTCATCCAGGATCTGTAGCAAGCGTCCCATTGATGCATCGCCGCGCTGGAACAGGTTGATGACCCAACCCAATGCGATCAGCGGCCACGTGAGCATCGTCAGATACATACCAAAGGCGACGAACGCGCCGATTGAAATCACCCCGCGAAGCGCGAGCACCCCTCCGGCTCCCAGCACGATTACGGCGCCGATGCCAGCCAGCATTGCGAAAAGCGGCTGCATCACTCCCCAGAGCCGCACAAGCGCCATGTTGCGAGTTAGATACTCTTCGTTCAGCTCGCCGAAATGTCTTATTTCCGAGTCTTCCTGCCGATAGGCACGCACGATGCGGACGCCTGTCAGGTTTTCCTGCGCGTGAGTGGTGAGCGCTGAAAAGTGTTCCTGCACGGATTCGAATCTCGCGTGGATCAACTTCGCCATTCGGACGCTGATGATCGGCAGCAGGATCATCGGGCACAGCGCGAGCAGCGTGAGACGAACGTCGATGCGCGACATGAAATACAGCGCGAAGATGGCGCCGAAGACCGTATTGGTGAGGTACATGATCGCCGGACCAGCCGTCATGCGCACCGCGCTCAGGTCGTTGGTGAGACGCGCCATGATGTCGCCTGTGCGCGTACGACCGTAGTACGATGCGTCGAGCGATTCGAGATGCTCGAAAAGGGCATTCCGCAGATCGTATTCGACCCAGCGGCTGAGGCCGTTCATCCATTCGCGCATGCCGAAACGGAGTACGCCGCCAACTATCGCCGTGCCGACGATCGCTGCAGCAAGAATCCACACCGAGCGCACCGGAAGGTCAGATTTTATTGCATCGATTGCGCGCTCAAGGATTGTTGGGATCACAGATGTGATGCCGGCGGCAAACACCACAAACGCAAGCCCTGTAAGGAGTTGCCGTTTATACGGCCTGAAATAGGGTCTTAGCCGGCGTAGATTTGGAAGCACGGATGGCACACCGATTGCCCTTTTGGTATGGACTCGCTCTGCCCACGAAACTGGAGAGGTTGGCTATGTCAAAATATATCGATACGTCGCGTCTGCTTCGTTCTATCCCGACTGCGGCTGCCGTTACAGCGCTCGTGGCGACGCTGTCCCTTGGCGCGTGCAATCGCGAGAAGTCCAATGACTCGCTGGCGCAGGATTCGTCGCTCAGCCGCGACATGTCACTCGCCAACCGGGACAGCGCGGCGCAGCCGCAGCTTGCCGATGTCCCAGCGACCAGGAGCACCAAATCGCCAGCGCCTGCGACGACCACCACTCGACGTTCGACGTCGTCCACGACCCCGGCCCCGCGGCCCCGCGATGAGCCGGTGCGGTCGGTGACGCCGAGCGGCAATACGGTGACACGCACGCCGGGATCTCGCGAGACACCACTCGGTACGATAGCTGCCGGCACTTCCATTTCGCTCTCGTCCAACTCGCGCATCTGCACCAACACCAATCAGGTTGGCCAAACTGTTACAGCGAGCGTCGCGCAAAGCGTGGCTGGTTCGAACGGAGCCGTCATTCCGGCTGGAGCATCAGTGGCGCTGGAGATTACGCAGCTCAAGCG
>JBDTIP010000049.1:0-10593 GCA_039936295.1 Gemmatimonadaceae bacterium | reverse complement strand
CTCTCTGGGTCGCCGAATTGGAGGTGCACCTGAAGCGGGGAAAGAAGACGGGGTTCGTAAGAAAAGATGTTAACACAAGGCAGGTTGCGCTCTTTATCGTCATGACAATCGAGGGCATGGCAGGGATCCTCAAGGGTCTCGACGACCCTGCATTATTCGAGGTGTTGTTCGCGTCGTTCAAAAACTACCTTCAAACAATTGAAGCATAAACAGCTCCGCGACGAACACACTCTTCACATCGATGTGCTTGCAGAGGTGTCACGCTCGCTGACCAAGTTTTTACAGGCGGCGCATCGTTAGGGATGTTATTGCTTGCGGAAGAATAACATACCGATTAGTATATTATTCTGGTCTACCGTCCATCTCCTTCCGCAGATTGCCTACGTCGAAGCGTGAATTCCCTCCTCACTCTCTGAAAAGACAACAATGCCAATTCGCGCCATTACCCTCGCCGCTCTCGCCCTGCTCACAGTCGGGCCCCTAGGCGCGCAGTCCCCTGACCTTGCACCGTATCTGATGGGCGACCGGGCCGCCGAGGTAGCGTTGGCTCGCACGGCCGCTCCGGCCAACGTCTCAGATTCGGCGACAGTGCTGGTGCTTACTCGGAAAGGCTTCGTTAAAGCTGCAGACGGCACCAATGGATTCACCTGCCTGGTGATCCGTTCTTTCGCCAAGAATATCGGCGCATCCGACTTCTGGAACCCACGCATCCGTGCTCCGCACTGTCTCAATGCACCGGCAGTCCGTACAGTGCTCCCCGCAATGTTGAAGCGGGCCGAGTGGATCATGAGCGGAGTGAGCCCGGCCCAAATCGCGACGCGGACCCGGCGCGCCTATGACTCTCACAATTTTCCGATGCCAGCGGCAGGCGCAATGGCGTTTATGCTCTCCCCTCACCAGTACCTCGGCGATACCGGTCCGCACTGGCTACCGCACTTGATGTTTTACTATGACAGGTCGATGCCGGCCGCGGCCTGGGGCGCGGGTGGAAAGACGAATACTGTGATCGATGGCTCGGACGCCGTGGACTCGCCGGTCCTCACGCTTCTTATTCCTGTACGCCGGTGGTCCGATGGCAAGCCGGCGCCTCTCGCCCGGTAGCTCCAGCATGCGTTAAGCTAAGAGTCAGCTTCAGCGGCACGACTTGGGCTGGTGGACCGCCACGGTGATCATTGCGAGCAATACTGGATATGGCCGTGTGAGCCGATCGGGTAAGACCGGCAGAGAGTTCGATCTCGTCGATGTGGAGCCCGGCTGCTCCTGTGCTTAGCTGTGAGCTGCGGTTCCAGCTTGCGGGCAACGCGCAACCTGCCAATGATTTTGAAGCAATTGGCGGCCAGAAGGTAAAGGAGCATTTGCGCCACTCACGCTGGCGATGGTTTCCAGGGCGTCGCGTTTGTTGGTCCATGGATCCCTTGCGCAATATTAATTTGTTCTACAAAATAGATCTAATGAAACCCACCTCTCTCGGCACACTCGAACTCTCGACCCTCCTCACCGTTGCTCGTCTCGGAGACGACGCCTACGGCCTGGCGGTCCGACGTGACCTGGCCGAGCGCACCGGGCGGGACTACTCCGTTGGCGCAGTCTACACAACGCTGCAGCGGCTCGAGGACAAGGGGCTCCTCACTTCGCGGTCGAGCGATCCACTACCCGTTCGTGGTGGCCGCTCGCGCCGGCACTTCACGGTTACTGGTGCCGGAGCACGCGCGCTCCATGACGCTGAGAAGCACACCGCATCGCTCTGGAGTGGTTTCGCGTCACCGCTTCGTCCGAGCCACGGATGATGACACCATTGCCTCGCCACGTACACGGACACACGTCCGGACCCAAGCCAGCCGCTACGTACTCCCAGTCGACTGCGGAACGTTTGCTTCACGCCATCGGTGCGGATCCGCGCTTCACCGAGGCGGTGTTTGGCGACCTTGCTGAAGAATATGCGCTCCGAGTTGCCCGGGACGGCGCCGCATCGGCACGCTGGTGGTACGGCTGCGAAGTGCTTCGCTCAGCGCCGAACTTTGTCAGCAGCTGGCTCCGTTATGCAAGCAGACACGAGCGCGCTCGTCTCACTGCAGTTCTCGGCGGCCTCGTTCTAACGTCACTCGTACTCGTGTTCGCGCTGCCGGCGGATACAGAAATTCCAACGCGCCTCTTCGCTGGCACATCGGATACGGTCATCGTTAACAGTCAAACCTGGGAACAACTCCCGGTCCGGGTCCTCGATTCAGCGGGGCGAAATCTTAAGGTCACTGGCGTGCGATACCGGCAGATATCGGGCGCTCCGTTGCGCATGTCTGCGGCTGGCCTGGTGAAGTGCGAACAACGCGGAGACGCACTGGTGCGCGCCACGCTCGGTGCGTTGTCGAAGGATTTCATGCTGCGTTGTCGGCCGATAGATCACTTTGTGCGGTGGACCGGTGCGCTCTCGCTCGTTGTCGGCGATCCGGCTCAACAGCTTCCGGTCAAAGCGGTTGGCGTAGATGGCACACCGGAGACGATCCTCGCCGGGACTGCGATTGTGGGGGACAGCGATGTCGTATCATTAGATGGTTTGTCCGTGCGTCCGAAAACGCCGGGGGGAACGATGGTGTATGTCTGGATCGGTGGAATCGTAGCGATCATCCCGATCATGGTCTACAAGCGTGTGAACAGCTCGGCTGAGCTACGCGAGATGGAGTATTTCGCAGTTTCGCCGCTGAGGCTCGCCAGAGGCGAGTCACGCGAGTGGCCCGTCCTACCGGGAAAGTATTTCGTCTCGTTTCGATCGGACACGATTGGGTCGGCAGCGTTGACGTTCTCGGCCATCGGTGCGAAATGTTCGCCTTTCGGCGATGCATACACCTACTTCTGCACCGTTGCCAAGAGCGCAGCCTTCGTAGTCTCCGCACCCGCCGCTACAAGTCGAGCTCACGAACTCAACGGCTATCTTGCCATCCGACGTCAGTAGAGCCTAGCACACATCGCGATCACGCCGTAATCATCCCTTGCCTGCGAGAGTGCATATGATTTGTAAAATCGCTTCTACCCTATTCCTGACTCTCGTCGTCGGTGTCGCGCCCACGAAGGCGCAGACGCCGCCTGTGATTCCGAAGACGCCAGCAGGCACGGCACTCGGTGCATGGCTCGGTGCGTTCAACAGTGGCGACTCGACCCAGATGGCGGAATACATCCGCACATATCAGTGGCCGCAGTCAGTCCACGAAGCTCTGTACTTTCGCCAGATGTCGGGAGGCTTCGACCTGATCACCATCGAGCGGAGCGAACCACGGCACATCGAGTTCACGCTTCGGGAACGCCACAGCCCCATGATCGCTTACGGCGCGATTGACGTATCCGACGACGTCCCAATTCGAGTTACGAATTCCGTTGTCCAGGCGCTGGGCCCGAACGTGTCAGCAGCCGCCCTCCGCATAAACGCATCTGCACGCAGGCACGTTGTCGAACGTGCTGCTGCACTCCTGGACTCTTTTTACGTCTCTCCAGACATCGCGAAGCGCATGGGCGATTCGATGCGGACGTTGCTCGCTCGCAGGTCTTACGACGGTTATGACAACGGCCCTGGCTTTGCCATGCGACTCAATCACGAGCTGAGCGGGATCTCGCACGACAAGCACCTGCGCGTGAATTACCGCGTACGCGCAATACCTCCAGAACCACCTGAGGGTTCGACACCACCGACGCCAACCACGGCGGAGATTGCGCAAGAACGGCGAGAGCTGGACAATATCAATTGCGGTTTTCGGAAAGCGGAGCAGCTCGACGGAAATGTCGGCTATCTCAAGTTCGACATGTTCGCGGATCCAGAGATATGCGGTCCGACGGCTGCTGCAGCGATGACATTCCTGGCGGGTACACGCGCACTGATCATCGATCTTCGCGACAACGGCGGCGGGTCACCTGCCATGGTAGCCCTGATCGCGTCGTACCTATTCGACCACCGCACACACCTGAACGATCTGTGGACGCGTAGCACCGGCAAGACGGAGGAGTTCTGGACACAGGACACTGTTACCGGGCGCCGCTTCGGCGGTGAGAAGCCCATCTACATACTAACAGCAGCACGCACGTTTTCCGGCGGCGAGGAATTCGCGTACGACCTGAAGGCGCTAAAGCGTGCCACTATTGTGGGTGAGACGACCGGAGGCGGGGCGCACCCAGTGCGGGACCGGCAAATCGATGATCACTTCACGATCGGAGTCCCGTATGCGCGGGCCATCAATCCGATAACGCATACGAATTGGGAAGGCGTGGGAGTCGAGCCAGACGTCAAAGTGCCAGCAATAGACGCTTTGGCCACGGCGCAGCGGCTACTGAGCGATACTACGCGTCATTAGGCGGCACTCCGCGTGGAACGGTTTGTCAACAGTTTAGCGAGTTCTTCAGCACCGGTTTGCGCCGGTATGATATCACCGGGCGAACTACGAGCGTTACCTTACAACGGGATTACAAACGGCGAGCCGGATTTTACACTCATATTCACTCAAGTTATCCCGGCTCGACATACCACGTCACAAAAGGTGCCCACATACACGCCTCGGTCATGGAAACTTCAGCTTCGTTAGTGGATCATACACCCGGTAACAGTCCAAGCCATCCGCTCGATCGCGTCATCTGGGAGTCGCTCGCCACACACCACCGCTCGTTTGCGATCGGGAACGACCTTGCACGTCGTTATCCTCCAGACGTAGCTCCGTTTGCAGCGATGGTAGATACGTCGGCGGAATGCCGAGAAGCGCTGAGCCAGTTGATCACGCCCGGAGATCACTCAGTTCTTTTCACGCTCGAGGATCTCCCCACTATCGCCGGTCTCGAGGTGTCGTCAATCAAGAACATCGATCAGATGATTGGTCCGACGGTCATTGACGCGCCCGCCAACCGGCAAATCGAAAAACTCGGCGCTTCAGACATCGACGAGATGTCCGCACTCGTTCGACTCACGAAACCCGGGCCATTTGATCGTCGCGCAATGGAGATGGGAGATTTCTTCGGTATTCGGGTCGATGGGCGACTGGCCGCAATCACAGGCGAACGCCTGCACCCCACAGGGTACAGAGAACTTACGGCGGTCTGCGCGCACCCTGACTTCAGAGGTCGCGGGTTTCCGCGAGATCTGGTCCTCAGCGTGTCGCGCGGCATAGCGGATCGTGGCGAAACGCCGTTCCTTCACGTGCTCAGCGACAACCTGGCTGCCATTACGCTGTACCAGAAACTGGGATTCTTGCGGCGAACTACTTTGCGAATCACTGTGCTGCGAAAACCGGTTTGAGTTCCTGATTGCTGTGTACCATCCCTATCAACGGCAAACGAAAGGAAGTATCGATCGATGAACGAATCGCATGCCATCGTGGACCACTACGGCAGTGAGTCTCTCATGCCACGGATTAACGCTGCATTGGTCAGCGCGGGCTTGGGCACCGGCGAGCTATCATGGAAGGAGCTTGCTCCACTCGATCAATTCCACGTTCGTGGTCTGGCGGCAACCCAGGAACTCGCAACAGCGATGCACATCGCGTCGGGCGCATCCATTCTCGACATTGGGTGCGGCGTGGGCGGCTCGGATCGCTTCCTCGCTGCAACCTACGGCGCTCAAGTAACGGGAATCGATCTGACACCAGCGTTCATTGAAGCCGCGTCTGCGCTTTCTTCGCGCGCGGGCCTGGCAGACAAAACAACGTTTCGCGTTGCGAACGCGCTCGAGCTTCCTTTTGAGACGTCAAGCTTCGACAATGCGTGGACGCAGCACGTTGCAATGAACATTCATGACCGCGCCCGACTGTATTCCGAGGTCTTCAGAGTGCTGAAGCCGGGCGGCCAATTCGCGATTCACGACGTAGTGAAGGTCGGCGATCATCCGCTGATCTTTCCAGTACCATGGGCCCGAGTACCCGAGACAAGCTTCCTCCTGTCGAGCGCCATAATGTGCGATGTTCTTGCGACAGCAGGATTTGAAATCCTGTCATGGGACGATACCACAGAAGCTACCAAGACCTGGATCGCGAAACTCCAGGCAGCGCGCGCGGGGATGTCCGCACCGCCTCCTGTGGGTCTACACGTCGTCACTGGAGCAGACTTCCCGGGAATGATGGCAAACCTCGGGCGAAACCTGAACGAAGGACGTGCAGGTCTCATCCAGACTATCGTCAGGCGGCCGCTACAGTAGCTGGACGCGTTACAAGCGCGACAGCGAACAGCACGACAGCGTTTACGCCCAGTGCGATGAAACCGACGTTCAGATCCTTAATCATTTGTGGCGCGGCTGGTAGCAGCGTCGCCACAGTTGCGCTGGCCACTGTCAGGAAGACGACCGTCAGTTCTCCGGCCACAATCCCGGCAATGACACTGGCCGCGCTTACACGGGGATTCTCGCCGAGGCAAAGTATCAACGCAGGAAAGAGCTGCGTTACAAGACTGTAACCCATCAGCAGCATCACTACGAGCGTTGTGCCGCCGCGTAGTGTAAGCAGCACCGAGGCCAGCGCTATCAACGGCACCAGCGATCGCGCAACCAGAGAGACAGTCCGATCTGATGCCGTTGGTGTGATTACGCGATACACATTCTTGGCGAGTATCGTCCCCGCTGTTACCAGAAGCATCGAACCAGGGACAAGCGCAGTGAGGATTCCTGCGGCGCCAATGATCCCAAGTGTCCACGATCCGAAACTGCGCTCCACTATCCGCAGTAGCGACAGATCGGCATCGGCTCCCTTGAGTCCGGGGACAACAAGGATCGCGGCAAAGCCCACGAAGAATACGAACAGAATGATGAGTTGATACAACGGCAGAATCACCGCATTCTTCCTGAACACATTCTCGTTGCGTGCTGTGAATACGCCAGCAAAGAACTGTGGCCACATGTAAAAGCCGGTCGCAGTCAGCAACACGGTCGATACGAACCACGCGGAACTCATTCCCGACGACGGAAGCGTCAATGCACCCGGCTTCGCAGTTTCGATAGCCTCGAACATCGCGCGATAACCACCGTAGTAGTGCATCGGGAGATACACACCAATCCCGACCACGACTACCAGGATCATGACATCCTTCAAGGCAGACGTCCACGCGGAACCGCGGACCCCGGAGACTACTACGTATACGACGAGCGCTGCACTTCCTGTCCAGATCGCGACCTGTTGCGTGACGACGCCACCGGACGCTTCCGACACGATGATGCCGAGCCCCTTGAGCTGCAACACCAGATACGGCACCAGCGCTGCGACGCCTACAATAGCAACAACTACTCCAAGCGTCGGGCTATCGTACTTTACGGCGAAGAAGTCGGCCTGTGACACCAGTGGCCTGCCCTGCGCGAATCGCCAGATTATTGGAAGCAGAAAGTAGGAGACGCTGTACGCGATCGCGCCGTAGCACAGAATGTAGAATGCCGGCGCGCCCTTTCCATATGCCCACCCGCTTCCACCGAGAAACGTGAAGGTGGTGTAGATCTCTCCCGCCATGAGCAGGAAGACAAACACCGTTCCAAAGCCGCGGCCCCCAACGCTCCATTGCTCCAGACTCATCTCGTGTCCCCGACGCGCGGCCAAACCGAGCCCGATAACGAGCACAAAAACTCCGATGATGACCCCTAGAGCGGGCGTCATTATGCTGTCGGACGGTCCACGGGAGGAACTGTCGCTGCGGCGGCAGCATCACGCGCACTATCCAGTCTGTAGATCAGCGCCATGATTATCGAAGTCGCGATTACCCATCCAACGATCCACGCCAACAGAAACGGCATGCCCGCTATGTACGGATGCACTCTATTCGCAAACGGAATTCCGCCCAGCAATCCAATGGCCGGTAGCGCCGCAAGCCAGCGGTATCGCCTCACGTTTTCGTTCCGCCGAGAAAGTCGAGCGCAGCGGCAACGAAGATCCGAGTGCCGAAGTCCAGTGACCGCTCATCAATATCGAACCGTTCATGATGGTGTGGCTGGATGATACCGCGCTCCTCGCATCGCGCGCCGATGAAGAAGAACGCACCCGGCACGCGCTGCTGGTACGCGGAGAAGTCTTCGCCTCCCATTGTCGGCGCCGCCTCGATCAGAACATCGTCGCCCAGTGCGTTCACTACAGCGCGTCGCAACAGCTCGCAGGCTCCTTCGTCATTCACCACCGGGCGATATCCGTGCTCGTACTCAAAGCTGTAACTTGCGCCATGGGCGGACGTTATTCCCGAGAGTATTCGCTCAACACGTTTCGGCATCTCGGCACGCAAGGTTGGGTCGAATGTGCGCACTGTCCCCTCGAGTTCAACTTCACCGGGGATCACGTTATGCGTTGTGCCGCCCGCGATGCGCGTAATGGAGATGACCGCGGGCTGCAGCGGATCGACGTTGCGCGAGACGATGTGCTGCAGATTCGTGATGAACTGAGCTGCAATCGCGATTGGATCGATCGTCTGCTGCGGAATTGCTGCGTGCCCCCCGCTTCCCTTTATGGTAATGTGGAGGATATCCGGCGAAGCCATCAGCGCGCCTGCCTTGACACCGACCTTTCCAACCGCGAGCGGGCTCCACAGGTGCGCACCGATGATCATGTCGACACCATCCAATACACCTGCCTTGACCAACTCCTCCGCACCACCAGGATTCAGTTCCTCGGCGTGTTGAAAGATGAATCGAACCTCGCCGTGCAGGGCATCGCGTTTACCAACAAGCACCTTGACGGCACCAAGCAGCATGGCTGTGTGACCATCGTGGCCGCACGCGTGCATCGTGCCCGTTTCCGTCGAAACGAAGTCGTGCGTGTTGCGTTCATCGATCGGGAGCGCGTCGATGTCAGCTCGAATCGCAAGAACGGGCCCTGTTGCGGATCCGACCAGCCGAGCCAGGACGCTTGTTGGAGTTGGACGTGTGATCTCCAGCCCGCCAAAACTCGCAAGAGTATCGGCCACGAACTGCGACGTGCGCACTTCGTGAAACGAGCGCTCCGGATACTGATGCAGATGGCGGCGCCATCCGATTACGTCCTCGCGGACCGATTCCACGGTCTCGCTCGGTGAGACTGAAGCCGACACAGAGATCTCCTTCTCGGGTGGGTCCATTTTAAGCATCTGCGCGAGCGTTGGGTAGAGGGCGGTTTCTGTAGCGCGCAAGCCACGCGTCGCTCCACGCGTCGAATTCACCATTTTGCAATGCGGTGCGCGCACCATTCATGACGTCGATCAGGAATGTCACATTATGCAGCGCGAGCAATCGTTTGCCGAGCATCTCTTCACTTGCAAAGAGATGCCGCATGTAGGCTCGATCGTATTTTGCGCAGCAAGGACACGCGCAACCATCAACGAGTGGTCTCCGGTCGGTGCGATGACTGCTCTGCAGCATCTGTAGCTTTCCATCTGGGGTGAAAGCGGTGCCATCACGCCCCATGCGCGTAGGCGCGACGCAATCGAACAGATCGATCCCGCGTCGCACTCCCTCGATCAGATCGTCGGGAAATCCGACACCCATCAGATAACGTGGCACCGCGCGCGGGATGATCGGGTCACACACTTCCAGCATTGCATACGTATCCGGTTTTGTCTCACCCACTGACAGTCCGCCGATCGCAATGCCTCTCCAGTCTCCAACCTCCAGGATCCCCGCCACGGAGGCTTTGCGCAATTCGACGTGCGTACCTCCCTGTACTATCGGAAAGAGCGCCTGATCCGGTGCCGTGACATCGTCAGCAAGTTGAGGTGCACCCTCCGGTACCACAAACTTGGGGAGCGGCGCTCGGCCCTCCACTGAAATGCGTTCAAACTCCACTCGGCAGCGACTCAACCAGCGCAGGCTACGCTCCATCGCCGATCGCGCAGCAGATGCGTCGCTCCCACCCTTAATCAGCTCGTCGAGCTGCATTACAACATCAGCGCCGATGTTGCGCTCGATCCGCATCACGTTTTCCGGCGTGTACTGATGCAGGGAGCCATCGATGTGACTCCGGAATTCGATTCCGCCCTCGCTCACCGTTCGAAGTTTGGAGAGCGAAAAGACCTGAAACCCTCCGGAGTCGGTCAGCATCGGTCCGTTCCACCGGGTGAACTCATGAAGCCCACCAAGTGCGCGAACCATCATGTCGCCGGGTCGCAGGTAAAGATGATACGCATTCGCAAGTATCATCTGCCCACCAGCCGCGGCGACTTCGTCCATCGACAGCCCGCGGACAACACCGTGGGTACCAACCGGCATGAAGGCGGGTGTTTCTACCGCACCATGCGGGGTTTCAAACCTGCCCGCCCGGGCAGAGCCGCTGTGATGCGATGTGCGAAACGAAAACGAAGCTAGCGCTGAGTTCAAAACCGATTGATAATTGCGATCAATGTATCCTGCACGATAACGCCAAGAAGCCCGAGCGCGGCGATGCTTCCCAGCGTCCAACCGAGATGCTTTGTGAGAGGTGTATCCCTGGATATACGCGCTGTCAACACCAGGTTGACGAGCACGGCTACCGCCGTTCCGAGCACGGATCCGACAGCCGCTGTCTGCGCTGAGATTGTCCCGTGCGCCGCGAGCAGTGCAGCCGATGCCACTGTACTTGCGCCAGATATCAAGCCGCCAAGCAGACTGACGACGTAGAATCCACCCTGTCCCATGGAACGCTGTGCCAGCACACC
>JBDTIP010000048.1:0-5495 GCA_039936295.1 Gemmatimonadaceae bacterium | reverse complement strand
AAGTCCCCAAGCGGAAAAACCTGGGAGCAGGGCTCTGGCAGCGACGTGTAGGACGAGAAGAGCGGACAGCGTGCCGATTCCCACTACGGCGGTGGATCGAGCGACCGAGGTTCGTTCGTGCATGTGCCGGGAAGGAGGACCACAAACTGCCGCACCCGGGAGGGTGCGGCACTCGTACGAGTATCGGCCATCCGCCCCACGGTGCTGAGCGGGTTGGCCATAATCCCGTAGTACCCGAAGAAAGGCCGATTTGTTCACCGCCGATGCCCTTGCGAGCAGCCTCCGTGCTACCCATGCTTCACCTCTCTCGGCGATACCCCTCCGATCACCCACTCACTGCATCTGGTTGCCTCCGTGATTCCCTATTTTCACCTCGCTTTCCCCGTCAACGATCTCGAGGCCGCGCGCGGCTTCTACGGTGGCGTTCTTGGCTGCAAGGAAGGCCGGAGCGATCTCGCCTGGGTGGACTTCGACCTGTACGGACACCAGATCGTCGCCCACCTTCAACCCGACGCCGTCGGCGACCGTGCGTCGAGCGCCGTCGATGGGCACGGCGTTCCTATCCCACACTTCGGACTCGTGATGGAGATGCCGGACTGGGAGGCGCTCGCGAGCCGACTCAAGGCCGCTGACATCAAGTTCGAGATCGAGCCCTACGTGCGCTTCGCCGGCTTGCCCGGCGAGCAGGCGACGATGTTCGTGCGCGATCCAAGCGGCAATGCGCTCGAGTTCAAGGCGTTTCGCGACATGTCGCAGATTTTCGCCAAGTAGCGGCTGTAACCGCTTTAGCTGCTTTAGCTGCGACTCGCTTCGGCGCTGGCATGCCGCCAGCGCCACCAAGTGGCCCACTTGTAACGCCGTCTAGGCCGATCGCGCGGAGAGTACGGCCGTGGCAGTATCGTGAATGGGCGTCGGAACGCCACACTCTCGTCCGAATCGCGACACTGCGCCGCTCAACACGTCGAGCTCTGTCTGATTGCCGCGCTCGAGGTCCAGAACGAAGCTTGGTTTCATCGATGCCGGTAGTGCGTCAATTGCGGCGATCACTTCCACTTCCTGGCCCACTGGAATCGCCACGCCTCGTGCGCGGCCGACTGCCGCGATCTCGAACACGGCGCGCTCTACGAGTTGGTGCCCCAGTGGCGTGCCGCGAATGCCTCCTACGCTGCTTCGGGCCATCCCGCATGCCGCAGCCATTGCGCACAGCTGATTGAACTTCCGCCACAGGTCGACGACGATTTTGTTGCTGGTCGAAGCGTCGATTCCGCCGTCGCGCAACGCCTCCGCAAACCGCTCGGTGCGCGCCGAGGAGCTGCCATCGAATTCGCCCAGTACGACACGCTGTTTCCACATGGCACGTACGATCACACCGGGAGCTTGCTTGTGAGCGCTGACGTTAGTCAGACCACCGACGATCTGTGCGCGAGGGACACCGGCACGCTCGAGGTCGTCCGCAGCCTCAACGCCATTCAGCAGCGGAAGGATCGTTCCTCCCTCGAGAGCCAGCGTGCGTGCAACTGGTGCGACTTCGGAAAGCGAATAGCTCTTTACCGTGACGATGACGAGCTCGGGACTTCCGAGATTCGCTGGTGAATCCGTCGCTCCTATCGGAACCGAGAATTCACCTTCCTCGTCGCGGATGATGATTCCATTGGCCCGGATAGCAGCGAGGTTGGCTCCTCTCGCGAACAACACGACATCATGTCCGGCGCGCGCCAGGAGCGCGCCAAAGTAGCCGCCGACGCCGCCGGCGCCGAGAACTGCAATTCTCATCGGTGGTCCTGAAAAGCATTGGTTGACGATCCCACCAAGATGTCCGAATCCCGGTCCGGATGTCAGTAGGACTGCGGCGAATGCGCGATTGAGGCTTGTTTTTGGGGCTTCGGCGTGCGAGCGTAGTCAACCTCAAATGCGTCCATCGTCGATGACTCCAGGCCACGCGCGCACCGCCCGCCTGGCGTATCTAGCGATCGTGCTCGTGGCGACGCTGAGCAATCTTCACTTCGATTCGTCCACGGCAGACGTCGCTCCACGGCTGGCGCGGGCGCTCGCGTTCACGCCGCACATGAGCGATGCCATCGACGCCGCCAGGAACGTGCTCCTGTTCGCGGGACTCGGTGCCGTCTGGATCGCGACGAGCAGGCTCCGGCACCCGGGAGCGACGCTGCTTCGAATCACGCTGATATCGTTCGTGCTCAGCGGATGCGTCGAGACGTTGCAGTTGTTCTCCCCCGTTCGTGAGGCGAGTCTGATTGACGTCACAACGGATACTATCGGCGGCCTAGTCGGCGGACTGGTCACACTCGCCGCGTTCGCAGCGCTGGATGAATCAGCCGGCGAACGTTCGGTGATCGGTATTCCGGCCTTCGTGCTCGCCATTAGTTACGGTCTGGCGACTGTCATGGAGGCCTTCATCCCGCTCTTTCGGCAGGACCTTCTGCCGCAACTTGGCGGCAGCGTAAGTGAGCGCATCGGACGCGCAATCGCGGCGATCAGGCCCGAGTCCATCGCTCAGATCCCGTTTACAGATGTGCTGATTTTCTTTCCGGCTGGCGTGTTCGCTGCGGCCGCGCTGATGGAGAGCGGAGCAGGCGCATCGATGTCTGCGCTGGTCGTGATTGTCGCGGCTGCGGTCGTGTATCCCGTAACCGAAATCGTGCACGGCGTTGCGGCGGAGCCAATTATCCTTGGTGCGGCGCTCACGCACGTCGTCGCAGCGGCGGCCGGAGCAGTGGTCGCCATCTCCGGTATGGATTCGTTCAGGACGCGGCTCGTCACGGTGAGCCGCGTACGTGTGGTAGCCACAGCTTATTCGTTAATCCTTCTGGTGTGGAGCTGGCGTCCCTTTCGGCTCGATCTCACCGCGGCATCAATGGCCGATCAGTTCACGTCGAGTCACATCATCCCGCTTCAGGCTCTGGCCGAGCGCGGCGATCTCTTCAGCGTGACCGACGTCGTCACGCAGGGTGTGATATTCTTCCCGCTCGGTGCACTGCTTGCGATCTGGCCGCTCCGGAAACGTGGCGCCCTGCGGGGCGTGCTACCGGCGATTTACCTGGCCATCGTGCTCGAGCTGGGAAAGATTCCCATCGCAGAGCGGTTCATGGACGTGACGCACATCCTTATCCAGAGCGCCGGAGCCGGCCTCGGCTTCGTCCTCATCAGGCGGCTCGGCTACAAGGTTCGCGGCGAGATGCTGCCACCACGACCGGACTCAGCGACCAGGTCGCACTAACAGCGTAGCGCCAATGCGAACGCGATCATTCGGCAGGTGGTTCCACTCGCGTATCTGAGCTGGTGTGGCGCCGTATCGGGCGGCAATCGTAGAGATAGCGTCGCCTCGCTCCACCACGTAGTGAAGCGGCTGTTTGAGCAACTCGGCGAGTTGCTCCTTGAGCGCGCGGTCCCGCGCCGCCAACTCACGCTGATCGCGCTGGTGGGCGGCTATATATTCAACGAGAGAGTCCAGTTCGCCGTCATAGCCACCCGCAGCGGCATACGATTGCGAGCGGCTTGAGCGGCTGAGTGTCACGCCACGGGCGGTCATTGCGTACAGGCGCCGTGGGGTCACCGAGAGTAGGGTATCGTCGGGGAAATCGGTCGAGAGGACGGCCGCCGGCGCGTCGGCGCCGGCGAGTTTGTCCCGCGGCTCGAGGCCGATGAACAGAACCCTGTCCGGTGTCGCCACGAGCAAGCCATTGGCCGCCCGGAAATAGTTGGCCGGGCGCCGGATATAGACCCTCGCAATGCGCATCGGATGCTCGCCATAGTGCAGGCCACCCGTTGCCAGCTCGCGGTGCGCGTATGCCCATGCCGAGCGAGGGTCGACCTGGCGCATCAGGAACAGGTAGCCTACTACGGCAACCACCACCACGAGGGTAACGACCCCCACAACGAGACGCTTGATGAAGCGTGCGGCACGGTACAGTCCCTCATCCTGCTTCATCGGCGGACCGCCGAGCGCCGGCCACTCGGCCGCACACTCGGCTGCAAACAATTGACGTATCGCATCATCGAGGGTATCGTTATACGTATCACAGTAATGGGGCTAACCGAATAAGTATGGCCGGATGGATTGGCAGAGACCTTGAGCGATTACGAAAGCTACGAGGCCTGCGCCGCGAAGACGTTGCTGCCCAGTTGTCGCTGTCCCCATCCACCATACGTAATATCGAGCACGACGACACGTATAATGTCTCGCTCGATCTGTTGCGGCAGGTGGCCGAAGTACTTGGGGCCACGGTGCGGGTATCGATAGAGCTTCCGGAGCAGCGCGACGTTTTCGGGCCTGCCAACCCGGAGAGATCGATCACCGAACTGAACGGTGGACGCCGTGTCGTCACGAACGAGCGGTTCATCCGGCTCGTACGTGAGCGATATCCAGTCTGTCCTCTGACGAATTCGCAGATTGGCCGGAGGATGTGGCAGTTCGCTCACTCTCGTGGCGCGGTTTTGATGAAAGGAAGAAAGCAGTTGCGGCCGTCTCCTGCGCCGTCCACTGCCACGTATCGTGTACCGACGACGTCTGCAGAATATTCGGTTGGGGAAGACGACATGGCTTCGCTCGACGCATTCGCAGACCGGCTCGGGCGCGCTTTCAAGGATGACCGGGGACGCGTGCTGGTCCCTATCAAATAATGGGAGTCTATCTTGGCTGATGCGACCGATAGAAGGGAGGGGCCGGCGGTGAAAGCTGGAGCGCACTGGATAAGGACGCTCAAGTCGGTAAGTCATTTCATAGCTGCCGGCGCTCTCTTGATGGCGGGCGTGGTCTTCACCGCCAAGCAGCAGGTGCCACCGCTTCGCCAGCCCGCGGCTGGGTTGCAGATGCCGGGCGCGATCATCGAAGCGCCGTCGTTCAGCAGGGAAGCTTTTCGCATCTCGGAAGTTCTTCGTCAGTACACCAGCGATCGCACCGCCGCTGATCGTATCGCGGGAGCGATCGTCGATGAAGGAAGCAGGCGGAATATCGATCCAGCCTTGTTGGTCGGCGTTCTACTTACCGAGGATGCTACGCTGGACACGACGGCGCGCAGTTTCGTTGGAGCGCGCGGGTTGATGCAGGTGATGCCGGGTCACGCCGGGAAGTGGGGTTGCGGATCGTCCAACCTGTTCTCCATCGAAGTCAACATTTGTCACGGTGCCAGCATCCTGGCTGACAATGTTCGTAACTCGCCCAACATGCGTACCGCGCTACTCAGATACAACGGTTGCGTCCACGGCTCCAATACACCGGGATGCCACAGCTATCCTGACCGAGTGATGCGCGCTGCAAATCGGACGACTGCCCAGATGCTGGCGCTCGCGGAATAGCACCAATTCGTCAAAGTCCAAAAAAACCCCGCGGAATGGTATGTCCGCGGGGTCTTTCTTTTTCGCACGACTCGATGCTACATCTCGCCCTTTGCACCCTTCGCGGTAGGTGGCAGGATTCCATTGAGACGAAGATAGATCGCGGATGCGCCATAGTGATCCGACCAGTCGCCGACCAACGA
>JBDTIP010000047.1:0-3829 GCA_039936295.1 Gemmatimonadaceae bacterium | reverse complement strand
TGCTGTTAAAAGACGTCATGGAACTGCTGGCGGTGTACGCCCACGACGCCATTCCGTGGGATGACCCGCGTCTCCTGGCCGACGACCGTCTCGACGCTGGTCTCGAAGCACGCGTCTCTCAGCTCGTAGGCCGTTATCGCCTGATGCGGCTTTTGGGCCGCGGTGGAATGGGTGCAGTGTACGAAGCGGTGCGCGCTGATGACGCGTATGACCAGCGCGTCGCGGTAAAGCTGATGGCTCCGCAATTCGGTGCGCCCAGCATGGCGTCTCGCTTCCGGCGCGAACGTCAGATTCTGGCATCGCTCGAGCACCGCAACATCGCGCGCATCCTGGACGGCGGTACAACCGACAAGGGCGAGCCATTCTTTGTAATGGAGTACGTCGAAGGAACGCCGATTACGGACTACTGCAACGAACGCCGGCTTTCCGTTGATGAGCGGCTGCGTCTTTTCCTTCAGGTCTGCGCTGCGGCGCAGCACGCGCACACCAAACTGATCGTGCATCGTGACCTGAAGCCGGCTAACATGCTCGTCGCAAGCGATGGAAGCGTAAAGCTTCTCGACTTCGGAGTCGCCAAGCTTCTCGGTCAGACGGACTCCGCATGGGACGGTCGAGCTGAAACGGTCACGCTTTTAGGCGCCCACGCGCTCACTCCCGAGTACGCCAGCCCGGAACAGCTGCGCGACGACCCGGTCTCCACCGGAAGTGATGTGTATTCGTTGGGCGTGGTGCTATACGAGTTACTCGCTGACCGCAGGCCGTACGAAATTCCGACGCGATCGGCCAGAGCGGCGCTGGAGGCCATGCAGCGAGAGGCGCCACGTCTCAGCACGGTTGCGACTGCTGATGCCGCGCAATCGTCGAGGGAACCGGACGTTACACGTCTCCGACGTAAGCTCGTCGGCGAGCTTGACAACATCGTCCACACGGCGCTGCGCGGCGATCCCTCACGTCGATATTTGTCAGTCGAGCAGCTCGGTGCCGACATCAGACGCTACCTTGAGGGGCAACCAGTGCTTGCGCAGCCGGATAGCACCGGGTACCGCCTGCGCAAGTATTGGCACCGACACGTGGCCTGGATTCTCGCAGCATCTGTCGCCGTATTTGCACTCGTCGGGGGTTCTGCTACGGCATTTCTACAGGCGCGGCGCGCTGAGCACGAACGCGCAAACGCCGCGCGCATCAATTCGTTTCTGCTGGACATGCTGTCGACGCCTGATGCGACGCGCGGCGTTACGGACAGTCGGCCGCACTCGCAAACCAGCATAGCCGATATGCTCGATGCGGCAGCGACTCATGCAGGCGCGGCGCTATCGGCGGACCCGTCGGCTGAATCCGCCGTGAGAAAGACCCTCGGCCGGACGTACACGGCGATCGGTCGTTACGACGACGGCGTAGCACAGCTGACACGTGCAATCGACATTGATCGCAGGATCGGCGTGCCGCAGTTGCCAGACATCGCAAGCGATCTAATCGAACTCGGTGACGCGCAAATCGAGCGTGGCGACAATCGTGCCGCCGACACGCTCTTTCGCGCCGCGCTACAGATCTGCCAATCGAACACCCAGAGATCCGACACCGCGCACGTCTGTGTCGTGGGACTCAACAATCTTGGCGGCGCGACATGGTTCGAGAACCACCTCGCCGAGTCCGAGCAACTGTATCGTGAAGCGCTGCCGCGGTACCGAGAGGCCTTCGGGCCGACAAGTTACAAAACTGCGGTCGTCCTTGGAAATCTAGGTGGGGTGCTCGACGCCAGAGGAGACTTTGCCGGAGCCGAGAGAATGTATCGGCAATCACTCGCCGTTTACGCAGAAGGCGGAGGCCGGTACTTACCACAACGCGCCTTCACGCTCTGGAATCTCGCGGACAATCTCGCGCAACGGGGTCGACTAGCCGAGGCGGACATGTTGCTACGGGAAGCAATAAACGTGATCTCACGCAGCGAGAGTCCGCTTCATCCAGATGCTGGCGTGGCCTGGGTGCAACTCGGGGCTGTGGACAGAAGGGCGGGAAACCTTTCACGCGCACGAGAGGAGACGAACCGCGGGTTGAACATACTCGCACACGCCGACGCAATTGCACGTCGACTCTTCGTACGCGTCAGAACGAGCGAGGCGCTGTTGCTCCTCGCTGAGGGTAAGGCACACCAAGCAAACGCCGTTCTTAAACTGGCGATGGACTCTGCTGCCGCGGAATTCGTATCGGACGACCCGCGGTTTGCCCACATACAAGCAGCGCTTGGCCAAACCCTCCTGGCCCTGCACCAGCGGAGCGGTGCAACGGCGGCGCTATCGAAGAGTTATGCGACCTATCTCAACAAGTTCGGAGCCAGACATCCGGCCACCATCGCTGTCGAGCGTGAGCTCCAACTCGTCCGCGGCGCCAAACCTCGATAAGTACGGTTACAACTGATTGAACGTGTGCCTGTGCAGCGCTTGCTGAGGCTCTGGTTCCGCAGAAGTCACGGCGTCGCGCCCCCAAGGGTCGCGCAGAAAGATTTCCTGCGCTGCACGCACTAACTCGCCGTTTGGACGACGCTGAGTATAACTGCCATCGGCGGCAAGATCCCACGCTTCGCGATTGTCCTCAATCGGAGTCATGAGCACTGAGTGCAGCTTTTCGTGCAACAGCACGTCATCCACGGGCACGATTGCTTCGACACGGCGATCGAAATTGCGCGTCATCCAGTCCGCGGAACCTATGTAGTACTCGGGTTCCGCATCGTTCGCAAAATAGAATAGGCGAGAGTGCTCCAGGAAGCGGCCGATTACGCTCATCACACGAATGTGTTCGCTCGCGCCCGCAACGCCCGGCCTCAAGCAGCATATGCCCCGCACGATCAGGTCGATCTCTACTCCCGCTCGCGAAGCCTCGTACAGGGACTCAATGATCTGCTCGTCCACGATGGAATTCATCTTGGCGATAATTCGGCCTTTTTTGCCGACGCGCGCCAGGTCGGCCTCACGCCGTATCATCTCGATAAACCGATCACGCATGTTGGCAGGTGCGACGAGAATCTTGCGATACAAGCGCTGCCGCGAGAAGCCGGTGAGAGCGTTGAACAGATCCGTGATGTCGGCACCGATCGATCTACTCACTGTGAACAAGCCCAGATCAGTGTACAGGCGCGCCGTTTTCGAGTTGTAGTTGCCCGTGCCAACGTGCACATACCGGCGGATCCCATCTGCCTCGCGTCGTACAACCAGCGTCGTCTTCGCGTGGGTCTTGAGGCCGGGAAGCCCGTACGCCACGTGTACGCCGTAATCTTCCAGAGTGCGTGCCCAGGTAATGTTGTTCGCTTCGTCGAAGCGCGCTTGTAGCTCCACGAGCACCGCGACCTGCTTGCCTCGTTCCGCCGCATCTGTGAGTGCGCGCACAATCGGCGTATCGCCAGATGTGCGGTACAGCGTCATCTTGATCGCCAACACATCCGGATCCATCGCGGCCGCCTGGACGAACTGCTCCACACTCGCCGTAAATGATTCGTACGGGTGATGCACCAGCAGGTCACGCTCTTTTATAACGTCGAAAATCGATCGCGTCGTATCGCGCAGCCGAACCGGCGTGATCGGTGCGAATGGTGCGTCGCGCAATTCCGGAATGTCCAGAGTTGCGAGCGCCATGAGATCGCCCAGCTCCAGCAACGAACCGCCATCCACGACATCATCAGCGGTGAGCGCAAACTCCGGCGTTTGCTCCTCGCGCAGCTCGTCGACAAGAATCGCACGAATCTCGTCCGGAACACCCGTCTGTACTTCCACGCGCACGACTTCGGTGAATCGGCGCTGAAAGACCTGCTCCTCGATCGCCGTTAGAAGGTCTTCGG
>JBDTIP010000046.1:0-4455 GCA_039936295.1 Gemmatimonadaceae bacterium | reverse complement strand
TCACATCGACGTACGAGAGGGGCAACGATCGCAGATTGGCATACGTCAAGCCAGCCGCCGCGCCGGATGACACGGGCCAGGTGGTCAACGGTCTCACCAACACGATCAGCAACGGCGGGGCGATCGCATTCCATCCGCTACGCAACAGTACGATTCGCTTCAACCTCACTTCGCTGAGAGATCTGCGGTCGTATGCCGAGATCCCATCGCTCGGACTCGTAGACGCCAGTGAGCGCGATCGGGTCGCGGGTTTCGACACGGGACTCGAGCGTGAACGAACGGTTGGCTCGCAGCTGAGCTACAGCGTGGCGCCCTTGACTTGGCTCAAACTCCGCTTCAACAGTAGCGCAAACTACAACATGGCGCGCGACCCCAATACGCTCGCCTTCGTACAGCTTGCAGACACGCTCGGCGCGTTCAGGATTCCTCGCAAGATCGGCAACACTCAGAACGTCAACGCAGGGCTCACAATCGATTTCCGAGCCTTCGCAAATTCGACGAGACTGATTCCGACGATCAAGAACTTCATCGGCGCGTTCCAGCCGATCGACGTCTCGCTCGACCGCAACGTCATCACCGAGTACGATGGTGTCGCTGCATCCGCGCCGCTCATCTATCAACTCGGCTTCGGTGACATCAACCAGTTTCGCCATATCGGCGACGAGGCGGCGACGAGTGCTGGACTGAATAACCAGATCACCGTTTCACAGACGGTCAGCCTACCGTTTGGCGCCAGTATCACGAGTCGCTTACAGCGTCTCGTGATGCGAAGCTGGACACTCGGCTCCGACAACGGACAGGACGTCGGAGCTGCCACCCAACTCATATTCCCGGACATCGCGCTTCGCTGGACCAAGCGAATCGAAGACTCCACTGCGCTGATCCGGAATTTCAGCGCCACGGCCCGAGTCGCCGGCACCACGCAACGTTTGACGAGCCCCGGGGAGTTCACGCTTGCCGACGGCGAGGACGGCACCACACGCATCCGGAGCTATCCCCTTACTGTGAGTGCCATCTGGGCTGGCTCACATCCACTCACTACAACCGTTGGCGCCAATATCGTCCAGCGCGTGGATGATCAGCCGGGCCTGAGCGGCCAGGGCAATACTGTCGCCTTCAACGCCGATATCGCGCGCGCGTTCACGCTACCCGAACAGTGGCACCCCCACAGCGACCTTCGCGCTCGCATGTCGTTCCAGAATAGTTACGGCCAGAGCTATGTCATCAATCCGCTTGCCCTGGTCGGGCGTAGCCGGCTCACCGACAACGGTCGCCGTTCCGCTACCTTTTCGGCGGATACCGACGTTTCCGAGACCGTGACGTCAAGCTTCGTGATATCTCGTGTCAACAGCTACGATATGAACCTCGCCCGGACATTCACCCAGACCGTCCTCAGCGCAGTGCTACACCTTCAGTTCTACTCCGGCGAAATGCACTGACCAGGCCTCGGCCGGTTGTCAGCCATCGCCGTCCTGACGGGGTATCTTTTTCTTCGTCCACCCTCATGCTCCATATGAATCGCTTGTTCCTGTTTCTTGCATCCCTCTCGCTGCTCACCGGCTGCCAGCGTTCAAAAACCGGCTTCGATGGCGCCGCGGCCTACAGCTACGCCGGGATTCAGGTTGGCTTCGGTCCGCGCATCCCAGGTTCGCCCGGCTGGCAAAAGGCCGGCGACTGGATCGCCGCACAGATGCGCACCCGCGCCGATACAGTTGTCGAGCAACGTTGGATGCACAAGCTTGCCAACGGCGACAGCATACCGATGCGCAACATCCTCGCGCGGTTTCGCCCCACGGCCACTGATCGTGTGCTGTATCTCACGCACTGGGACACGCGGCCGGTCGCCGACAATGACCCAAATCCCGCCAACCGTACCAAACCCATACTCGGCGCCAACGATGGCGCATCCGGCGTTGGCCTCTTCGTCGCCCTCGGCGATCTGCTCAAGAAAACGCCGCCAAATGTAGGCGTGGATCTGCTGTTCGTTGACGGCGAGGATTACGGCACATTCGGTCCGCCCGATAAGGACGTCCTGATCGGCTCCACGTATTTCGCCTCCCATCTCCCGTCCCCGGGCTACCAGCCGATCTTCGGCGTCCTGTTCGACATGATCGGCGACAAGGACCTCGACATATATGAAGAGCAGAACTCAGTCGCCCGCGCCCCCGAAGTCGTTTCACGCGTCTGGGAAACCGCGGCGAATCTCGGTTACTCCAAGTACTTCATCCCCGAAGCACGCTACGCCGTCACCGACGACCACATCCCACTCCTGGCGGCAGGCCTGCGCGTGATCGATGTGATCGACATCGACTACGGTCCCAACAACTCCTATCATCACTCGCTCGCTGACACGATGGACAAGATCTCCGCCAAGTCGCTGGGTATCGTCGGAGATGTCGCCGCAGCGCTCGTTACCACGCAGCCGTGAGGTAGCAACACGGGCGGCTAGCGCAATCTGAGCGGCCGTCATTCCCGCGAAAGCGGGAATCCACTTTGTCGGTGAGCACAAGTCAAGGACAACGATGCGGCGCGCGAGGATCCGATCCTCCGCGCCGCTCAGTTTTTCCGGATGTTGCATCCATGGCAACGCCCGGCGAGCGCAAGGCGCTCCTCTTCTTTGGTCTGGTGGCAATGCTCGGCGCCACCGTCCGCGTCTGGCAGGCACGCCGTCCTGCAGTCCAGCACTTCTCGGCATCTCCTGCCGACACTTATTCCGGTGATACTGCCCGCTCGGCGTCAGCGCGTTCGGCCAAGTCGTCCGTTTTATCAAGAACGGGCGTTCGAAACCAGACGTCTCGATTAAGAACGGGTCAGATCAACCGAGACTCAACTTCTATCGTGGATCTCGATCGGGCCACGATGTCCGAGATCGACGCGCTGGGTGTACTGCCCAAAGGCATCGCTCGTCTTATTGTTGCCGATCGAGATTCCTTCGGTCCGTTTGGTTCGATGGATGAGTTGCGTCGCGTTCCGTTCCTTTCAGCAAGCACCTTAAGAAAACTGGCGCCCAGAGTGACATTCTCCCGCATTCCACGTCCTCGGAATACAGTCGTCCATCCGCGCAGCCTTCCGGCTGCCACATCCGCGCGGCGAAAGACGGAGGCCAAGCCATGACGGCCACCGTCGCCCCAGTCGCACAGAGCGCTGACCGTATCGGCACGTTGCTGGTCTCCGAAGGTCTCATCTCGCGAGAGCAACTCGCGCAGGCTCTTCAGGAACAGCGCGGTAACGGTGGACGTCTCGGCTACACACTCGTCAAGCTTGGCTTCATTGAAGAGCTCACGCTCACGCGTCTGCTGGCGCGCCAGTTCAAAATTCCGGCGGTCGATCTCACCAAGTCCGACATCGACCCGGCGCTGATAAGATTGGTGCCCGCAGAGATCGCCGTCCAGCACCTGGTCCTTCCGCTCAAGCGTGAAGGTAGAGTGCTATACGTTGCGATGGCCGATCCGACGAACATACGGGTCATCGACGATCTCAAGTTCCGCACGCGCTCAGACATCTATCCGGTAATCGCAGGCGAGTACACCCTTCGCAACATGATTGAGAAGATGTACCCGGAAGAAGCGATCACCGAAGCTGGGATGGATACCCTCCTCGACGACATCGACCTCGGCGACGAAGACGTCCAGATGGTCGAGGAAGAGCAGGAAGAGATGACCGCGGCGGCGCTCTCCGTCGCAATCAACGAAGCGCCGATCGTAAAACTCATCAACGCAATCCTCACCGACGCGCTGCACAAGGGCGCTTCGGACGTTCACTTCGAGTGCTTTGAGAAGGAGCTCCGCGTGCGCTACCGCGTCGACGGAGTGCTGCGCGAGGTAATGAAGCCGCCGTACAAGATGCGTGCGGCACTCATCTCGCGGTTCAAGATCATGGCCGGCCTCAATATCGCCGAGCGGCGCGTTCCGCAGGATGGGCGCATCAAGCTCAAGATCGGACGCAAGGTTATCGACTTCCGCGTCTCGACTCTTCCGACGCTGTTCGGCGAGAAGGTCGTGCTGCGTATTCTCGACAAAGGAAACCTCACACTCGACCTCGAGACCTTCGGCATCGAGCCGCGCGCGGAGCGCGAGCTGATGGAAGCCGTGCAGAACCCGTATGGCATGGTGCTCGTCACCGGTCCGACTGGTTCCGGAAAGACAACCACTCTGTATTCGGCGCTCTCCAAGGTCAACACGGTCGACGTCAACATCATGACCGCGGAAGATCCGGTCGAGTACAATTTGTATGGCATCAACCAGGTACAGGTGCGCACCGAAGTCGGGATGAGTTTCGCCGCTGCGCTAAAGGCGTTCCTGCGTCAGGATCCGAACATCATCATGGTCGGCGAAATTCGAGATCTGGAAACCGGCGGCATTGCGATCAAGGCAGCGCTCACCGGCCACCTCGTCCTGAGCACGCTGCATACCAATTCGGCGCCAGAAACGGTGACGCGGCTGATGGATATGGGGC
>JBDTIP010000045.1:0-9607 GCA_039936295.1 Gemmatimonadaceae bacterium | reverse complement strand
CCGCGCGACGTTGTTGCGCGTCACCTGGCCGCTCTTGTGGCGCGGATTGCTTCCGGCCGCTACCGCCGTGTTCATATTCAGCATGGGCAACTACGAAGTTGCCGCTCTGTTGGCGCCTAGTGATCCGTTGCCATTACCGATGCTGACGCTGGAGCGCTACAATGCTCTCGAGCTCTCCTCGCGCGGTGACGCGTATGTATTGACGCTTGTTGGCCTGCTCATGGGACTGATAGCCGTGGGTGTGCACGAGTGGACGCGACAGCAGTCGGAAGCCTTCAACCAGTGAAACCGTCCTCCTTGCCGCATCGGGCGCACCTACCCAGCGTACACGCGACCGCGCGATACCTGGGTATCGCGGCACTGGCGATTTCAACGATTGGCCCGATGGTGCTTCTCGTCATCTGGTCGGTAAGTGGAGAATGGTTCTTTCCAGCACTCTCGCCGCAGCGATGGAGCCTGGATGGCTGGCGCTGGCTCCTTGGAGGAGGCAGAATCGCGGTCGCTGTCCGGAACAGTGTGGTACTTGGTCTGGCCGACGGTGTCATCGGTTGCGCAATCGCGTTCCCGATCGGGCGCGCGATTTCACGTCTCAAAGGTTGGCGGCGATACACAGCGGCCGCAGCCATTTTCTCACCCGTCGCCGCGCCACCGATAGCTCTGGGCATCGGGATCCAGTACTTCGTGCTACGATTGGGTGTCGGTGGTACGGCTATCGGAGTCCTGCTGGCCCATCTTGTACCGACCATCGGCTATCTATCGTTGTACTTCCTAAGCCTGTTCGTTGCATTCGATCGGCGCGTCGAAGACGAGGCGCGCACGCTTGGCGCCACTGCTCGGCAAGTTCTCTTTTATGTTACGGTGCCACTGATGCGGAGGCCGATAGCCGAAGCCATCGCAATCGGATTTCTGATTTCCTGGGCCCAATACGCGCTTACACTCATCGTGGGTGGTGGAGCTGTTCATACACTTCCGCTCGAAGTGTTCTCGTACATGCGCGCTGGAAGCGGCAACTATGCGGCCTCGTCGGCACTCGTCATGATCCTTCCGCCGCTGCTCGCGCTTGCTGCTGCGCGGTATGCCGCTGGTCGCACGGCGTTATCGCCCGTATGAAATCGAGCTCGATTGATGCGCCGATCCTGGATCCGAGGCCACGGCGTCCCGCTGCACTCCGTGTGACCGATGTCACCGCTGGGCATGGCGATCACGGCGGCTGTCGCGATATCACCTTCGAGGTAAGCGACGGAGAGCGTTTTGTCATTGTAGGCCCATCCGGAGCCGGCAAGACAACTCTACTCAGGGCAATCGCGGGATTGATTCCAACTGTAGGCGGCACTGTCGAGATCGCCGGCCATGACCGGACGAACCTGGCCCCCGAGCGGCGCGACGCAGTCTACCTGCATCAGACGCCACTCCTGTTCCCGCATCTCAACGTATTCGACAATGTGGCGTTCCCCCTCCGGGTACGCGGAGTCGCCGCCGACGAGATACGTGCGCGCGTCTCGGCGGTACTGGACTCAGTCCAGCTCGATGGCTTCATGACTCGACGCCCTCACACATTGAGCGGCGGCCAACGGCATCGTGCCGCACTGGCGCGCGCAATCGTGGCACATCCAGGCGTGCTATTACTGGATGAGCCACTCTCCTCGCTGGACCCGGCGCTACGTGCCGATATCCGTCAGACGATCCTCGGCGTTGCACGCGAGTACCAACTGGCGCTCGTAATAGTTACTCACGATCTGGACGACGCGGCACTGATGGCGGATCGGATCGGCGTGCTCCTCGATGGCCGTATGGCTCAGATTGCGCCTCCCGCAGAGCTGTTCGCGCATCCTGAGTCACTCGCGATAGCTCGCCTGCTTGCGATCCCCAACGAAGTCGCGGGACACGTTGACGATGGATGCATGTTGACGTCACCCATGGGCAAAGTGCCACTTAAAGCAAAGACAGCGTGCGGTGATGCCATCATGGCATTCCGTCCGGACGCCATACAGCTTCTCGCGGCCACGGCGCCGGCGGCACAGTGCACGGGTGTGGTTGTCGAGTTACGGTACCGCCCGCAGCAGACCACTGTGCTAATCCGGATAGAGTCTCAGGCCGCGCCGATAACGATCGAGGCAGCGATCGTTACCATGCCGTCACTCACTGTCGGCATGGTCGTTGGATTGCGACTCGACATGGATCGCGTTTCAGTGTTTCCCGTACTGCAGCCGGATTCGAGCGAAGCGCTCCGATCTATCGCGTCGCAAACCAGCGCGCTATCGCCCGCGGGACCTTCGTAAAGCGAGACTTTTGGAAATCGTCCGCTGCCCGCCTGATGGCGTCAGAGTATGTAGGGTAGGGGTGGATTGTGTTCGCCAGTTTCGCGGCTGACAATCCATTGTGCATCGCGATAGTGATCTCACCGATCATGTCGCCGGCTCCGTGACCAAGTATGTGGCCGCCGAGTATCTTGCCGCGATGGTCAGTGACGAGCTTCACCATTCCGTGGGTGTGACCGTCCGTTACCGCGCGATCCACTTCACTGAACGGCTTGCTCCACACTTTCACGGAATCGCCATACCGCTGTCGCGCCGCATCTGGCGTAAGGCCAACGTGCGCCAGCTCTGGTGCCGTGTACGTCACCCACGGAATGCCGTCGTGGTTCGCCTTGCTTGCAAATGGGAAGAACGCATTGCGTACTACGAGCCGCGCATCGTACTCGGCGACGTGTGTAAAGCGCAGTGGTCCGACGCAGTCACCGGCCGCCCAGACGCCTCTGGCCGACGTCCTGAGTGTGTCGTCGACCACGATCCCAGTGTCGTTCGCTTCGATACCGCCTTTGTCGAGTTCCAGAGACTTGATATTTGCGGTCCGCCCTGTCGCTACCAGGAGTGCGTCTCCTCGAAGCGTCACTTCACTGCCATCGCCTTTCGTCGCAGTCAGTTGAATGCTTCCGTCTACAGCGGCTACGCGGCTGGCCTTGGTACCGAGGAGCAGGGTAACTCCGTCAGCTCGAAGGCAGTCGCCAAGCATGTCTGCCAGCTCACGGTCTTCGCGCGGAAGAAGTTGTGCCGCCATCTCGACGACGTGTACCGTCGTACCCAGGCGCGCAAAGGCCTGTGCGAGCTCCAGTCCAACAGGGCCACCGCCAAGGATAAGCAGCGTGCGCGGCTGCTGATCGAGGTCGAAGATGGTCTCGTTGGTAAGGAACGGAACAGTGTCCAGGCCTTTGACGGGTGGGATCGCCGGTACGGATCCAGTTGCAATGGTTATGCGCTTGGCTTCGAGAGTCTGTCCGTTGACAGTGACACGGCGATGGCCAGCAAATGATGCAGCGCCGGTAATGACGTCCACTCCCAACGACCGAAATCGTTCCGGACTATCGTGCGGTGCGATGCTCTGCTGTGCTTCGCGAATCCACCGCATCACGCCACCGAAATCCACACTGACGTCCCGCACAGCAACGCCGAAGCGCGCGGCGTGCCGTGCTTCGCTTGCGGCGCGCGCACAGGCAATCATAGCCTTGCTTGGTACGCAGCCATTCCACAGACATTCGCCACCGAGGCGGCCCTGTGCCACGAGCGCGACCCGCGCGCCGATACCAGCGCAGCCCGCGCTGGTTACCAATCCGGCAGACCCGCCGCCAATTACGATCATGTCGTACTGCGCCACGCTCGCCATCACTACACTCCCGCGATCAGGAGCCTCCGGCCGGGGCGCTCGCGTTCCGAAGCGCCGTGAGGAACGCACGAATCCTGCGCGCGTTGGTGCCCACATCGCTCCCTCCCACACGTGACAGCGACCTGATATCCACGCGCGATCCGTTCGGCGCCGGCGTTACCCGAACGACCTGGTCATCCGTAAATCCGAACCAGCGCGTACGATCGCTGGACTCCATTCGGCCAGCCGCGGTATCCACAGCTACGACAGACCAGCCGAGCTGCTTGGCGACAGCGACTGCACGGGCGAGTGCCTGCGCGGGAGAAACGCCCGGAAGTACCGCTGGCACGATGTCCGGATATCCCGCGTGCTGTTTCGCAGCCACCTCTGGGCCGCCATATTCGACCGGATTGAGTGCACCAGGGCGACGGTCGTGCAGCACGACAAACGCGGGCGGGTTGTTGGTGTCCGTCGTTATGTCATGAATTGGCGGTAGCGCGCGTGCAGAGCGCAGCATGTTCCACGGTACGGACACGATGCCAAGCGCGACAATGACCGCGAGAGCGGCAATCGCCAAACTACGGCCTTTGTGCGCGCCGCGAACGAACAGTGCAGCCAAAACTGTCAGGAGCGCGGCGGCGATGGCTGCGTATGCAGCCCATTTCAATATCGCGAAGCCGGTTGTGAAGTACCACCAGCCCCAGCGCGAGCCCAGTCCGCCGAGGCACATGGATATGACTGCCAGCACAACCAGCGTTGCGCCGGCGGTCACCACAGTGGTTTTCCCACGTGCTGGATTATCGTTTGGGGAAGCAGCAGGGTTACTCACGAGTTACTCCTGAATTTATGTGGCCATCGGTGAAAGGCATTTTGAGCATTTTTGGAAGCGTTACACTTTGTGGGTTCTGATAGCCGGCGACGCCGATCGTGATGTCACGCTGGCGGACATCAGTACGGAGCGTTCCGTGCAGCATGTCCCATATCGTCAGACCACTCGACCAGTTGGAGTTCAGCTCGTCACTGACGATGGAATGATGAATTCCGTGCAGCCGCGGCGTCATGATGATCCGACCGAGCCAGCGCTCCAGTCCGCGCGGGAGCTTCACATTCGAGTGGTGAAAGATGATCGATATCATGAGCAGTCGCTGGTACAGTCCGAGCGACCGCGGCGTCACTCCAATGATAACTATTCCCGCCGCGCGCCAGGGTACGGATGCCATCAATTCGCCGAAATGAAAACGTAGCGCCGTCGATGCATCGAGGTCGAGGTCGACGTGATGCACCGCATGAAAGCGCCAGAGCGGTTGGATCCGATGCTCCAGCATGTGCCAGAGGTACAGCGAGTAATCCTGGAGAAGCACCGCGAGCGTCGTCTCAAGCCAGAGCGGCAGGGCAAGCCGTTGGAGGACCCCAAGCCGGCGTCGCTCGACCCACCTTGCGACGGGCAGCGATACCGGGCGCTCCGCGAGCTGAAGAGTGGCGGCGCTCAAACCGGCAACCGCCAGATTACGCGCAACGTGGCGTTTCTTGTTCTCCACTGGCCGGCGTAGCGCGTCGCGATGTTCGAGCCATAGCAGCAGTCCAAAGGCCGCAACGCTGCCTACGTCCGACCATCTGAACCGCCGGCGATCCGTCATAATCCGGTGCAACGCAAGCTTGAGGTCAGGCAGTTCATGACGGCTGCCGCGGGCTATGCCGCTCGACTTCTCGGAGTTGCTGATTCGCCAATCGAGCAATGACGACGATCACAGCGACGGTTGCAGCCACGCCCGCGACCATGAGAACGTAGAAGGCGGCTCCGCGGTGAACGCCCGAGCTGAGACCTGTCAAAGTTGCGATCACGGTGCCGTAATAGGTATAAACAAGTGTCCCAGGCAGGATGAAAAGCGTTCCTATTACATAATCGCGCGTGCTGACATCTGTGATGCCGAGCGCGTAATTCAGAACGGTGTAGGGGAGTACCGGCGACAGTCGCAGGAGTGCGACAAGCTTGACCCCACCGCGGGACGCGGCTGAATCTATCATTGCGAAACGTGGGTCACCTTGCAGACGGCGCTTCACGAGTGGTCGTACGACGTATCGTCCCATGACGAACGCGGCGAGCGATCCCAGCATCGCCCCGACAAAGGTGTAAGTGGCGCCTGCCGCGAAACCGAACAAGGCTCCAGCCGCAAGAGTCAGAGCGCTCGCCGGGATCAGGAAGATCTCCGCCACCGTGTACGTCAGTATGAATGCGACGGGGCCCCACGCGCCAAGTCTGCGAACCCAACGCGCGAACGGCAAAACGTACTGCCCGGAATAGTGGCCAAGTGCCCAGAGTACGACGCCCAGGCCAGCAAGCGCGGCGACCCACCGAAGCAATGTCGCAGGCGACGGTCGCTTCACTTAAATGAAGTGAGCGTGTGGTGCGCCGGAACCGTCACCGACGGCGCGCCTAGCGAGGGTGTGCGCACGCACCAGTCGCCGTTGCATGTCATTTGGTGCCGCCGTCGTCAAATCCACTACGCTGCAGAGCATCAATGACTCTCGCCCGTAGCATAGCCGGATTGGAATGTTGGGGGCGCAGGCGAGACAGGTTCGTGAGAAACTCTCGTTCGAAGTCGTATTGCGGATAGCAGCGCGCACACATCGCGAGATGTCCGCGTATAGCATCCATCCGCTCCGAAGTTAACTCATTATCCAGATAGTCCCATAGCTGCCGCATTACCGCCTCACAGTCGAGCGGCGCGCGCTTCCAGGGAAACATCAGGCGTAGCTTCACGTGGTCACCTCCGAATCGAAGGAGTCGGCAGCAGAGCGAGCGAGTCCAGCATCCTTCGCGTATTCGAGCAAGGACTTCTGCAGCAGTCGTCTCCCGCGGAAAAGTCGTGACCGGACGGTCCCAACCGGCACGTCCAGTACCCGCGATGCAACCGCGTACGATTCATCCTGAATGTCCACGAGCGTCACGGCATCCCGGAACGCCTCTGGCAGGCGCAGGAGAGCGTCTTCGAGAGCGGGCGCCAGATCGATCCGCGTGAAGAGATCGCCCATGCCGCTCTGCATCGCCGACGCGTGGAGGGCAGCAGCCGCCAGTGCCTCCAACTCTGCGCTCTCGTACGCAACCTGGCGCTGATCCCGTTTGCGGCTGCGAAGAAACACGTTTCTACAGATCGTGAAGAGCCATCCTCGGCACTCGGTGCCTACCTGATAGCTCGGCCACGCGGCGTACGCCCTCAGGAAGGTTTCCTGGACGAGGTCATCGGCATCCGGCTCACGACGGGAGAGCGAGAGCGCGTATCTCGCCACCTCCGGCAGCCAGCGCAGCGCTTCGTTCGCGAACTGCCGGTCCTTGCGCGCCTTGGCGTCGCTACCGCTCATTGAGTGGACGTGTGCATTGGTTGGCGGCGAGACAATGCCGGGCCCCGTCGATAAGTTCCGCGCCAACTCGGCACGGGCGACACGTGCATTGTAAGGATGATGTACCCTCGCGGCCTTCACCGCTACCGGAGCCGATGCCTCACGCACGACCCTCGTCGGCGCTCGACTGGTACCTGGAACACGTAGCGCGCGTGAACGCGTCGCTTCCGCTCAGGCCGATCGCGTTGTCAATGCCGCTACCTCGCGTGACGGCGACAGTGCGTGCGTCCGCGCGCTGAATTCGGTAATAACATTGCTAAATTTGCTAAATGGCCAAAATCGTTCGCGAACCGATCCAGGTATATCTCAGCGCTGACGAGCGCGCCGAGCTGGATGGGGCGGCCCGCGACATGGGCGTGTCCCGCTCCGAAGTGCTGCGGCGCGGTATCGGGTTGGCGGGTGGCGTGGCGTACGCCGGCCCATTGCGCGACCTGGTTGAGGGTGGCTATTTGACGCCCGCTACGACCGGCCCCGGCGCGCCTCCACCGTCAGCGCCGGTGGCAAGTCTACGGAAGATTCTTGCCGAGCTCACAGCAGACCGCGGAGAGACGTGATCTACCTGGACACGTCGGTCGCGTTGGCGCACCTTCTCGCCGAGGATCACCGCCCGCCCGGCGAGCTGTGGGGCGAGGAACTCGTGAGCAGTCGGGTCCTCGAATACGAGCTTTGGAACCGGCTGCACTCCCGGCAGCTGGCCAGCTCACACGCAGACGTGGCCCGATTGCTCCTGGCCCGTCTGGCCTGGCTCGAACTCATCCCGAAGGTCCTCGAGCGGGCGCTGCAGCCGTTCCCCGTTCCGGTGCGTACGCTGGATGCGCTCCACCTGGCGTCCATCAGTTTTCTGCGGGAGCACGGGAAGGACGTGTCATTAGCGACTTACGATAAGCGCATGGCGCGTGCGGCCGAGGCTATGCGCATTCCAATCCAGAAGCTGTAGAAGACTCGATGTAGTATTAGTCGAACTCGCCTACGCTTCAGCCGTTGCTGCGCACGGTCTCGCCCGTATCGCGCCTCACCAGATGCGCACCCGATCGGCCGGCGCCAAGTAGAGCTTCTCACCTGCTTTGACGTTGAACGGCGCGTACCACGCATCGAGGTTGCGCACGGTGAGCGCACGGTACGGTCCTGGTGAGTGACCGTTAGTGAGCAACTGGCGGCGGAGCGCAGGCTCCCGGAACTTTGTTCGCCAAGTTTGCCCGAAGCTCAGAAAGAATTGCTGATCGCCACTGAGTCCGCCGACAACCGGCGCGGCCTTGCCGCCGAGCGAAGCGTGGAACGCGTCGTATGCGGCTGTGACGCCGGCCAGGTCCGCGATGTTCTCGCTTAGCGTCTGCTGGCCATTGATCGCGAGATCGGGGAGCGGATGGTATGCGTCGTACTGCAGCGCCAGCGCGTGCGTGGACGCCTGGAAGTGTGCAAGGTCGGTGGGCGTCCACCAGTTTCTCAGTCGCCCGTGCGCGTCAAAATTGGCGCCGTTGTTATCGAAACTGTGACTGATCTCGTGACCGATCACCGCGCCAATGGCGGCGTAGTTCATCGCGTCTGCGCGTTTTGGGTCGAAGAACGGCGGCTGCAGAATGGCGGCGGGGAAGTTGAGTGCGTTCATCGCGGGCAGGTTCACCGCGTTCACCATCTGTGGTGTCATCACCCACTCGGTGCGGTCCACCGGCTGGCGCAGCTTCGCAATGCTGCGGTCGTACGTGAAGCGCACGACGCGATCGGCGTTGCCATACGCGTCGTTCGGCGACACGTGCAGCGCACCGTAACTCGGCCACTTGTCGGGATATCCCACACTCACGCGCAGCGTCTGCAGCTTCGCCTTCGCCTCGGCCTTGGTAGTTGGCGCCATCCATGATAGCGCGTCGATTCGGTGCTCGTAGGCGCGGATCAGGTTTGCGACCATCGCCTCCGCACGCGCCTTGGCGCTCGCGGGAAAGTAGCGCTGCACATACTGCCGTCCCACCGCGAAGCCGAGCGCGTCACTGGTCCGATCGACGGCGCGCTGATCGCGCGGCGCCTGGGCCTGCGCACCCGTCAGTGTCTTTCCGAAGAACGCGAAGGCCTCACGGTCGAACGCGGGTGGAAGCACAGCTGCGTGGTCCTCGATGGCGTGGTACGCGAGGAGCGCCTTCCACGAAGAGAGTGGAGCGTTCGCGACGAGTGCTGAGATCCCAGTGATGGCGCTGGGCTGCCACGCGACCAGCGAATCCTGACCTGCGAGCTGCGCGGCGGAGAAGAACGCGTTCCAGTCGAGCCCCGGTGCGTTGCGTTCGAAGTCTGTGCGCGTCCAGTGATTGTTCCCCTTCGCAGGGTCCTCACTGTCCTCGACCTTCCAGTGCGTTTGCGCGATGCGCGTCTCGAGCGCGACGATCGAGTCGGCCGCCGCGGCAGCGTCGGGAACACTTGCGAGTGTGAGCATCCGCGCGACGTGCACGCGGTACGTGCTGCGCAACGTTGCCATGTTCGATGACTTGTCCAGATAGTAGCTACGGTCGGGCAGCTCCAGCCCGCCCTGGAGCAGCGCGGCGACGTTGCGCGCCGGATGGTTGAAGTCCTGCGCGACCCACAG
>JBDTIP010000044.1:0-3627 GCA_039936295.1 Gemmatimonadaceae bacterium | reverse complement strand
CTCAAACCAGATTCGCGCCGCGAGCGCTCATGGGGCACACAATCAAATGGGTATCGGAACAGAACGAAAACAGACTCAACCGCGCAAGCGAGTCCGTCCCACCGGGAATGACTACAACACGCACCGCGATTCGCCGCCGGCCGCGAACGACTCCAGACATCCCCATGGGGTCTACCCGAAAACTGCCCGCGAGTCCGATGCCGCACGGACCGCCCTCAACATCCTCTTCGGCCCACGTGCAGAACGCTCGTTCGCGGTCCAATTCTGGGATGGGCAGGTCGACCGGCCCGACGATGCAACCCCGGACTTCACCCTCGTCCTGAATTACCCCGGCACACTGCGCCGAATGCTCAAGCCGCCGTTCGAGCTCTCCATCTGCGAAGCCTTCATCGCGGCAGACTTCGATATCCTCGGCAGCGCCGAGAGCGCCGCCGGCCTGGGCGAAAACATCCGGTCCGACCTCGCCAGCCCGCTACGGCTGGCCCGCCTCACACGTGCTCTTCGCTCTCTCCCGACCGATGATGCGCCACCGCCGCATCCCGTGGTCCGCGCTCGAGATCCACACGAAGTCGGCTCCGCCCGGCACACGCCACTACGCGACGCCGCTTCAGTCCGCTCCCACTATGACGTCGGCAACGACTTCTACCAGATGTGGCTCGATAAACGGATGGTTTATTCCTGCGCTTATTTCACCAGCCCGGACAACACCCTTGACGACGCCCAGGAAGCCAAACTCGAGCACATTTGCCGCAAGCTCCGCCTCAGCCCCGGTGAGAAGTTTCTCGACGTGGGGTGCGGCTGGGGCGGCCTCATAATGCACGCTGCCGAACGCTTCGGTGTGACGGCGCACGGTATCACTCTCAGCTATGAGCAGGCGGCGCTTGCCCGGGAACGCATCCGCGAGCGAGGACTGGAGTCCAGATGTACCGTCGAGTTGCGCGACTACCGCCAACTCTCCGCAAATGGTGAATTCGACAAGATCGCGAGCGTCGGAATGGTCGAACACGTCGGGCGAGCCAACCTTCCGGTTTACTTCGACAAGCTTCACACATACCTGCGGTCCGGCGGACTCCTGCTGAACCATGGGATCGTTCATGTGCCCGGCGCAACTGGCAAACCACGGCTTCGTGACAGAATCTTCGATCGGTTTTGGGGCGATAACGCCTTCATAAACAAATATGTGTTCCCCGACGGCGAGTTGCCGCAGTTGGCTGAAGTCATCGCATGCGCCGAAGGCAGCGGCTTCGAAACGCGTGACGCTGAGTCCTTGCGCGAGCACTACGCCATTACCCTCCGTCACTGGGTCCGCAATCTCGAACAGCGGCGGCCAGCAGCGGTTGCCTCAGTGGGCGAGGAGATTTACCGCATCTGGCGTCTTTACATGGCCGCGTCGGCGTTCGGATTCGCTTCAGGAAGGCTCGCCGTCGACCAGGTCTTGCTCGCCAAGCCGAACCTGAGCGGCCATTCGGCGGTCCCGCTGACCCGAGCCGATATCTATGCGTGAGTGAATGTCGGCTACACTTTGCCGGATGAGGCTCAGCCACCTTTCCGTCCATTGTGTAACCGCCTTGTCACTGGCACTCATGTCGCCCGGTTTGCGCGAGCTCACCCTGCGCTCATTGTATCCTCACTGCGTGTTCACCAGCGCGAACGTCAGCTCGTCCGCGATTTCTGCGATGAGCTTGGTTGTCGGCCGATAGCCGTGGCTGCTTTGGGTCTCGACGCGGACGAGTACGGGGTGCCCGCAATCCTGCGCCGTCTGCAGCGTCGCTACGTACTTGTACGTGTGGCTCGGCACCACCCTGTCATCGTGATCGGCGGTCGTCGCGAGAGTTGCAGGGTAGCAGGTCTTTGCACGTATGTTCTGCAGCGGCGAATACTTTACCAGGACAGGAAACATCGTCGAGTCTGTTGCAGAGCCGTACTCTGTAGCCCAAGCCGCTCCACCGGTGAACTTGTCATAGCGCAGCATATCCATTACGCCAACTGCAGGTAGCGCGACGGCGAAGAGCTCCGGCTGCTGTGTGGTCACAGCACCGACCAGAAGTCCCCCGTTCGATCCGCCTTGCGCAACCAGCTTCGCGCTCGACGTGTATCGCTCGCTTATCAGATACTGGGCAGCGGCGATGTAGTCGTCAAACACGTTCTGTTTTTTTGCAAGCATCCCCGCTTCGTGCCACGCCTCGCCGTACTCGCCGCCACCACGGAGGTTGGCCGTGACATAGATGCCGCCACGTTCAACCCACGCCGGGATTTCCGGATTGAACGACGGCAGAAGGCTCACATCGAATCCACCATACGCGTAGAGTATCGTCGGGTGCGATCCGTCCAGCGTAGCGCCCTTCTTCATCGTGATGAAAAGCGGGATCTTAGTCCCGTCCTTCGATGTCGCAAAAGCTTCTCGCGTCTCGTACGCATTCGGGTCGAATGTGAGCTTGGACGGCTCGAATGCTTTGGTACTGCGCGATTCGACGTTGTATGAGTAGACCGTTGCTGGCACCAGTGGCGCCGTGAACGAGTAGAACAGCTCCGTCGTATCATTCCGCGCACTGATACCGCTTACCGTTCCGACGCTTGGCAGCGGTATGGCCCCGAGCGCCGCCCCGTGCCCGTCGTACACGCGAACGATACTCTTCACGTCCTCCAGATACTGCGCGACAATCCGATCGCCTGACATTGTTGCCGACTCGATCGCGAATTTGGACTCCGGCACCACTGTGTGCATGTGCGCGCGGTCCGGCGTGGCAAGATTGAGCGCGACGATGCGCCGGCCGGGTGATCCGTCATCCGTGAGTATGTACACCGTCGATCCCGCTTCCCCGATCACTCGAAATTGTGCCTCATCCTGGGCGACTATAGGCACCAGCGGCGCGGCTACGGTCGGATGCATTGGGTCGCCGAGGTCGGCGAAGTACAAACGGTTGCGGTTATCGGCTCCAGCGCTCGCCGCGCAGAACAGAAAACGTCCTTCCTCGCTGACATGGCAGTCAACGAAATAGTGTTCCAGCTCGCCGCCGCCGAATATCGGCGTGTCCTGCGACTGCGGAGTTCCGATGGCGTGGTAGTAGACGGCGTGTCCGGCAAGCGCAGCCGAAAGCGCCTTTCCTGTCGGTGGCGCAGGATAACGCGAATAGAAGAACCCGCGCCCGTCTCGTGTCCATGAGATACCGGAGAATCGTACCCACTGCACGGTATCCTGAGTGTCGTGCATGGATGTCAGATTGCGGACGTGAACCGTGCGCCAGTCCGCGCCACCCTCAGCAAGCGCGTAGGCCAGATATCGTCCATCCGGCGAAGCTTCCCATTCCTGCAGCGCGATCGAGCCGTCTGGCGAGAGAGCGTTGGGGTCCAGAACCAGTACCGGTGAACCCGCCATGTTATCGCGCATGTAAATGGCCGCCTGGTTTTGCAGTCCAGTGTTCCGGCTGTAGAATAGGCGCCCTCCCCGAATCATGCGCGGCAACGTAACACGCTGGTAGTTGAACAGCTCCGTCAGACGCGTGCGTAACGTGTCTCTCAGCGGAAACTGCGCGAGATACGCGTCTGTGAACTGATTCTGCGAGGCGATCCACATCAGAGTCTGCGGGCTGTTCAGGTCTTCCAGCCAACGATATGGATCGGGGATGC
>JBDTIP010000043.1:0-3895 GCA_039936295.1 Gemmatimonadaceae bacterium | reverse complement strand
AGCGCATGACGACGGTCCGCCAATGGATTCCCGCTTTCGCGGGAATGACGCGGCTTCATTACGCAAAAAGCGCCGGCGTATCCGTGAATGCGGATACGCCGGCGCCTAGTTACGGCGCGAGACGTCTCAGATCACCCGCGCGGGCGGGCTCCCGCCTCACGCGGCTCCACGATCTGGTATTCCTTCGGGGGTTCCGCGCCGAGCAAATAGCGCACGAAGTAATCCCAGCGTCGGCGCATCATGTAGTTGCTTGCTGAGGCATAGCCGTGTCGCGAGTTCGGAATGATTAGCAGGTCGAAGTCCTTGTTCGCCTTGATTAGCGCGTTGACGACGAGGAAGGTATTCGACGGCGGAACGTTGTCGTCGGTCGATCCGTGGGCGAGAAGAAGATGTCCCTTGAGATTCTTGGCAATGTTCTCATTCGCCTCGGGGTCGTAGTTGTCAGTGCCGTCAGGATTTTTTACCAGCAATCCCTGGTACCGCTCCCCCCAATCGTCTTCGTAGTTGCGCTGGTCGTGGTTGCCCGACTCGGCGATGCCTACCTTGAAGAAATCAGGATAGCGGAACATGCCATCGGCTGTGATGAATCCGCCACCCGAGTGGCCATAGATACCGGCGCGGTCGATGTCGATCCATGAATAGCGCGCTGCGAGCTCTTTCATGCCCGCAACCTGGTCGGGAAGCGTATTGTCGCGTCCCATCGCGCCGTAGTACTCGTCGTGGAAACTCTTCGAGCGGTCCGGCGTTCCCATTCCGTCCAGCGTAATCACAACGAACCCAAGATCGGCGAGCGCCTGGTGATCGCCGCGCGCTGCGCTAAAGCTGCGTGAGCCGACACTTCCCGTCTGTGGGCCCGGGTACGGGTTGTTGATGATCGGATATTTTTTGGTCGAGTCGAAGTTGGTGGGTCGGAACATCAACCCGTACAACGTCGTCTTCCCGTCGCGTGCTAGCGTGGTGAACTGGATCGGTGGTTTCCAGCCCGTGGCAATGAGACGTGAGATGTCGGCCTTCGACAGCGGCATCAACGTCCGGCCTTCGGCGTTGCGCAATACAGCCGTCGGCGGAATGTCGGGCGTGGAATACGTATCGATAAAGTAGCTGGCGTCGGGCGACATCTGGATGGTGTGATCACCGGCTTCCGGTGTCAGTGCAGTCCAGCCCTTGCCGTCAATTCCAACCCTGTAGTAGTGCCGGTAGTACGGATTCTCGGTCGGGACGCGACCGTCCGCTGAAACGATCAGCGAGTTACCCTTTTTGTCGACATTCACGATGCTAGTGATCGGCCCATCACCCGTAGTGATCTTGCGAAGCAGTTTGCCGGTGTTCAGGTCATACGCGTAAAGCTGCGACCAGTTGTCACGCTCCGACGACCAGATGATCTCGTGTTGCGGCCAGAGTATGCGCCAGCCGGCGACCGATTCGAACTGCGTCGGCGATGATTCTTCGAAAAGCGTTCTGACCGATCCGGTATTTGCGTCAGCGAGTTTTACCGTCTCGTGCTTGTGGTCGCGGGACGTGTTCACGTATGCAAGCTGCGAACCGTCCGGACTCCAGATGAGATCCGACATGCTGATGTTGTCGCCGAGCATCGCGCGGTGGTAAGCCGGCGCGTCCTGGAGGCGGACGACCTTGTCGTTGTCGACGTCGATGATCACGCGCGAGATCATCGAGATCACGCTGTCACCTGGATATGCACCCTTCCAGTGCTCCAAGTGCGAGTGTCCGACGCGCGTATCGATGAGATACATTTCGCCAACGTGGCGATCGTCCTGCTGCTGAGTCGCGATCTTTTTGGAGTCTGGCGACCAGAGGACGATGGGGTTGTCGGAGTGCACCCAGCCGGCGTTGTCGGTGGCATAGCCGAAGTTCGTTGTACCATCGGTGGTGAGCTGCTTCTCCTGCCCGGTCGCTACGTCACGCACCCAGAGGTTCCAGTCGCGGATGAATGCTATCTTCTTTCCGTCCGGAGACAGACCTGGCGGCGTGCCGAAGCGGCCAGCTCGCGGGATCGCCTGAGTGACCGCGTTACACGTACCGCCGGCGACGAGACATTCCCATGTATGGCCTGCGATCTCGAGCAGTACATGCACGCCGTCACTCGAGAGTTCGGCGCGTTGCGCTGGGATGTTGCGCGGGTCGATGCTGCCGGCGCCGGCGCGCGTCAGTGCCGCGGCAACTTCAGGGGCCTTGAATAGCGGCGTGCTGGTCTTCTTCGCCGGGTTGACGAGCAGCCATTCTGAGCCGCCGAGCGTCGTGTTTCTATAGTAGAACTGGCCGTTCGGCAGCCACGTGGCGGTTGCGGACCCGCCGACGACGAGCGGATTGACGTTGAACGATAGCATCTTGACCGCGCGGTCGTAGTCGGCAGTCGTGATGGCGCGCTGAGCTCTGATTGCTGGTGCGGCGCCGATGAGGGTGGCAAGCAGGGCGAGACAGGCTTGGGCTCTTCTGGTGTGCATGAACGTACGGTTGAATGGGAAAGACAGGACTGTACCGGTCCGGTGAACTGATTACGCCTACCCGGCGCTCCGGGTTGCGGGGAGGATATACGGCGATTGAGGAGGTTCTGCCAGTCTTGGTACGCCACGCCGCTTTGTTTGGGCTAGTCGGGTCGGATTCGGACAGGCGTCCGACTCGATGGGATTCCGCCCTGGACGTCTCTTCGCTACAACCGCCTCTTCAACGGAAATCGTGAGCGGCCTGCTACTCGCTCTCGGCTTCCCCAATCTGCTCGCGCGCCGTCCGCCGATCACGTAGCATTCATCACCATGTAACACGGGCCGGGGCGTATGACTCCGCGGCCCGTGTCGCATTTTATACCGCTGCTTACATCACTGCGCTTTCAAATCAGCTGTGGCGCGCTGCACCAGAGCGGTCTCCGCGTCCAGTGCCGTTGCAACGCGCGCCATCTCGCTCGTCGCGAGTGGCCAGTTACTCGCTTCGATCGCCTCGCGCACTCCGGGCATCGTCTTCACTCCGTAACCCGTATTCACTCCGGGCGCGTAAAGCAGATGCTTGAACCACGGTCGCCCCGGCAGTCCGGCGTCGGACGTGAGCATGTGCTCGCTCTGGATGAGCTGGCTGTTGAGCGCTCCAAATCCCGCGCCGGATGCCGCAACACGCATTGCGCTGCCAAATGCCGACTGGTACGCCGCCGCCGCGCGGGTTAGTCGCGCATCGGCGCTGTCGAGAGCTGTGAAATCCAGCCGCGGCACGGGCGCCTCCAGCGTTGCCGTAGCGAGCGGTGCGCGTGGATTGTTGGTCAGCATGAACGTGCTGTCTTCGACCTCTCTGTTGTGCTCGGCGACGTCGAATGCCATGCCAGTTGCGAGCCGCTTGAGTTCGCCCGTGTAGCCGCTTACAGTCTCTGCCAGGTCCGTGAAGTCGTACGGGATCACGTCGGCGTCGGCGAGACGCATTGCCGCACTCCCGATGGTCTGGGCTAGCGCGCGCTCATAGACGAAACTGGTATCGGAGTAATGTGTGAACCAGTAAAAGTCGTCGTAGGCCGAGTGATATGTGTAGTTGCGGGCCTCCCCGTAGTAGCCCATGTCGAGTGACGGGATTCCAAGGTGCTGTACGAACGTCGTGTAATCTGATCCCGAACCAAGTGCGCCGATGGGCAGGTCTTCGCGCGTACGAATGTCATTTCGCCGCGCCGGTGGTGCGCGCAGCACGTCTGCAGCGCGCATTCGGCGCTCGACACTTGCACCGGTTTCGGGATCGGTGATGTCGCGAGCGACGCCGTTGATGAACTTCTCCAGGATGTGCGAGCCGCTGACACCGAGATAGCCGCCCTGGCTGTTGTCGCTATTGAGGTACGCAACCGCGTGCTCGGTTAGCTCCTTTGCATGTGTTTCGGCCCATTCCGCGGAGCCCAGCACCGCTGGCT
>JBDTIP010000042.1:0-4236 GCA_039936295.1 Gemmatimonadaceae bacterium | reverse complement strand
AAAGCGATTGAGGCATTTCATGCGGACGCGCCGAACAGCGTGCCGACTGCCGCCGTCAAACCCATTGCGAACGCGCCCCAAAAGGAAACCCGCAGTACAGCTCGGAGCGCCGGGGCACCGCCAGCGCGCGCGGCTATAAAACCCAATAGCGCAAGAAACAGGAGCGAGCTACCTGCAACGCCCCACATGAGTGCAGCACTCGGGATCAGTAGCGCCACGGCCAGCGGCAGCGCCGCTCCCGACGCGAACGTGCCAGCGGAGGCCATTGCAGCTTGAACTGGTTTCGGGGCCAGCGTATCGGATATGCCGAGCTCGTCTCTGGCGTGTGCTCCAAGCGCGTCATGCGTCATAAGTTGGGTAGCAACGCTTGATGCCAATGGCCGATCCAGTCCCCGTTGCACATAGATCGACACCAGCTCTTCGTGCTCCTGTTCGGGGTTTGCAGCCAATTCCTTGCTTTCCCGGGTCAGGTCCGCGCGTTCAGTATCAGCTTGCGAGCTGACCGAGACATACTCACCAGCGGCCATCGACATGGCGCCTGATACGAGGGCGGCGACCCCCGCTACGCCAATGGCTGTTCTACTTGCCCCAGCGGCCGCCACGCCCAACACGAGGCTTGCAGTGGAAACGATTCCATCGTTTGCCCCAAGAACCGCGGCGCGAAGCCAGCCTGTTCGTTGCGTTCGATGTTGTTCACTGTGTTTCATATGTTCTCACCGCGTGGAGCAGCTCAAAGCCGCGCAATCCGGGGAATTGAAAAAGTTCAAGGCAGCCGGCGTGGGCTTCAACTGCTTCCGGAAGATCTAACTGATCCGCATGATAATTGCACTGATCTCGGCTTCGCCGGGAAACGAGTTAGCGGCGCCGACGAATAGCTTGGCGCACGAATCACACTAGAGAGTACTGAATGCCACAAAGCGAACCTACCGCCGCTGTCTCCAAGACATGGCCGGCAGTAGCCGGTGCCGGCCTGCGTGTTGCCTTCGGCGTCGTATGGGCGGTGGGTGCCGCACTGACGTGGTCACCCGATTTTGCCGTCCACTATGTCGGCTATCTGCACAATGCGGCGCAGGGGCAACCCGCCTGGCTCGCCGGCTGGTTCTCCATGTGGATCGCGTTGGTGACGCCCCACGCACTCCTCTTCACGTGGCTCACCCGCATCATTGAAACGTCGATCGCGCTGGCTCTCCTCACGGGCTTCGCGCGCAAAATAACGTACGTTGTGGGCGGCCTGTTCAGTCTCCTGATCTGGAGCACAGCCGAGGGTTTCGGCGGGCCCTACACTGTAGGCGCGACCAATATGGGCGCGGCGATCAGCTATGTGCTGATCTTTGTCGCTCTCATCGCTATCAACAGTCGTAGCGGCCGCAGCCCATACAGTCTGGATTACTTCATCGAAAGGCAGCACCCGCGCTGGCGTCGGTTTGCGGAATTTGGCAGCGTTGATACGCTCGCGTCGGAGCCGGAGCGGCTACCCTGGCGCATTCAGATTTTCGCGATGGTCGGCGTCCTGGTCCTGTTGGTCATGCTGATCGCTGGTCTGCACAGCACGTTTAACGTCAGGTCGGCATCGCCCGGCGCGGCCGCGGCCGCTGTCTCTCCGCTCTCGCTCGCTTCCACCGAACCGATTGCCGCAGCCCGCGATGCGCATCTGCCGCCACTCATCGGCACCGGCGCCAGTGTCGATGTGCATCTCGTAGTGACGGATAAGTCGGTTGCCATCGCCAATGGCGTTGACTATCAGGCGTGGACATACAACGGAACAGTGCCGGGTCCGATCATTCACGTGCGACAGGGACAGACTGTCAACGTGACGGTTACCAACCACGGCACGATGAAGCACTCCATCGATTTCCATGCGGCACAGACGGAACCCAACCTGAATTACGTGGATATCGATCCCAATAAGTCACTCAAGTTCTCATTCGTCGCGGAAGTACCGGGCGCGTTCATCTACCACTGCGAGACGCAGCCTATCCTGTTGCATGTCGCGAACGGCATGTATGGTGTGCTGGTTGTGGATCCGGCGACGCCGCTGCCGGCCGCCGCCGAGAGTTACGTGATTTCGCAGAGTGAGTGGTACACACAGCAGGCATCCGGCCATCTGATGACCGCCAACTACGACAGGATGTTGGCTGAACGCCCCGATGAAGTGGTTTTCAACGGTGTTGCGTTCCAGTATCGCGACCGCCCACTCGTGGCAATCGCGGGCGATCGTGTTCGCATCTATCTTGTCGACGTCGGCCCAAACCTGTGGACTTCGTTTCACGTCATCGGTTCCATATTTGACAAGGTTTATCCGGATGGCGATGCTACGCACGCGCTCAGCAATGTCTCTACGTACAGTGTGGGGCCGGGCGCCGGAGCCATACTCGACCTCGTGATCCCCAAACCTGGCAAATACGCCTTCGTGGATCACGACATGGCGCACCTGATGGTCGGGGCGCTCGGCATTTTGCAAGTTCGCCCCGTGGGCTCGTCGAGAGCAGAGGGTCCCGTCGCAACAACGCCAGCGGCGGACACGACCACGACGGCCGTCGCGAGTACGGCACCACCTGAACCGCCGGGTCCGTACCACTTCGATGCGGCCAAGGGTGCTGCTGGGTTTAACACCACCTGCTCCGCGTGCCATCAGACCACGGGAATGGGCATACCAGGTGCGTATCCGGCGCTCAAAGGCAATGCGTTTGTGTTAGACGCAGATCCTGCCAAGCAGATCGACGTGGTGTTGCACGGGTTGCACGGACAGAACGTCGGCGGCACGGTGTATCCGGGCGCGATGCCGCCGTTCAGCGGTTTGTTGAACAATGCGCAAATCGCCGACATCATCAACCACGAACGATCTTCGTGGGGCAACAACAGCAAGCAGATTTCGGCGCACGACGTGAAAGAGCGCAGAGGCGTTGGTGCTCGGCCGAAGCCGTGATAGTGTAATTGAGGTCTTGCGCCGTGCGCGCACGACGCAAGACGGTATCTGACCCTCAGTCGCTCTCAGTCGCTGTCGGCCCCCAACTAAACTTGACGCATCACTCTACCGGTCGCGCGTATGACTCAAGCGCGCCGCACTTCGGGCACCGCATCGTGGTTACAGGAACGCGCTCCTGTCTGCTGACCTTGAGACCAGTCCAGAAACTGGTCTCCGGCGCGCCCGGCGTCCACTGCTCCTGAACGTTGCCGGCGTACGTCGCATCTGCGATGATCCCAGGCTCCATGGGAGTGTGACAGCGAAGGCAGTTGATGCTCTGGTCCATGTATCTTCTCCTGTTGAATGGCCTGTTACGCGGTCACCGCGAATCCTCCGATGACTTCCTTGGCCTCGGTGTAAGGGCCGTCCTTGACCACCCCCATCTTCTCCATCGTTCCCTGCGCCGCGCTGATGTCGCCATTGGGATACCACAGTGTAAGAACTCTCATGTTGCACTCTCCGGAGATGTAGTGAATGAGTTAAACGCGCGCTGCAGCCTGCACATCGGCCGGATAGTCTTCCAAGGAATTACCAGCATCACGCCGGCGTGTACTGTTCCGATCGACGACGACTATCATATAGAATACCGAACGCCGGATTCGGCCTCGCCGCGTTCCGACCGACAACCAGGGGCACGAAGAAGAAATGATCACGAAGCTGATGATGACCGCGGCCGCACTCACGCTGGGCGCAGCGAGAGCCAAGCCGCCGAACGCACCCGGATGCGTGGCGACCGCTACGTCGCTGACGCCGGCGGCATGGGCGGCCCCGCGCGTTGTCGATCGCGGAACGCCGAGGAGCGCCCTACGCGTAGTATCCGACCTCCCGCTCCCCGGGCCGGTCAATCGGTTCGACTATCAGAGCTTCGATCCTGCGACGCGCCGCATCTACATGAATCACATGAATGCCGGCCAAACGCTGGTGTTCGATGTGGACCAGGCGAAAGTGATCAAGCAAATCGCCGACGTGCCGCGCGCCACCGGGGTGCTGGCCGTTCCAGCGCGACACCAGGTGTACGTGTCGGCCGCTGGCGCGCACGAGATGGCGATCATCGACGATCGTACGCTCACAATCTCGTCGCGGGTTGGTGGAATCCACTTTCCCGATGGGATCGCATACGACCCGGACAACGGAAAGGTGTTCGTGTCGGACGAATCGGGGAGCGCCGACGTCGTGATCGATGCGGCAACGGGCACCAAACGCAGTACTATCGCGCTGGGCGGAGAGGCCGGCAATACTCACTACGATTCGGTATCGCACTGCATTCTGGT
>JBDTIP010000041.1:0-9124 GCA_039936295.1 Gemmatimonadaceae bacterium | reverse complement strand
ACCATGGTCGGTCGAGAAGCTCCTGAAGCTCGTCCAATGTATCGGCCTTTACCGCACCGCGCTGGCCGCGCACCACCGCGAATCGCGTGGGCCGGTCGAGCACGGGTATCTCGGATTCGGTTAGTGTGCGCGCGACCTTCTCCGGCAGCCTGAGCCGCGCAACGCCATACGTCGACCCATCGGCCCGCTCTTCGACATCGTATTCGATCCAGGCCTCGCGGTCGCGCACCAGGACCATGTCCGGAAGGAGTGCCAATCGTGCACGATCCTCGGCCGACACGAAATCATCCGCGTTGACTGTCAGTCGCGCGTTCCGGAACTCTTCGACCGAATTGACGCGGGCGAGCTGCGTCTCGTACAACGCGGTGAGCTCATCGAGCCCGAGGCGCGGAGTCATTCCACCGGAACGCCGGTGAGCCTCGCGCACCGCGGCGATTGCAGCATGGTTCCTCTTGACGGAAACCTGCCGCGCCTCCTCGCGCGCCGCGGCCAGCGCAAGAATGTGGCGCGCTTCGGCGGCGAAGGCTTCCGGAAATTCGCGCACTGCTTCGACTTCACGATCGAGCTCAAAGCCGAAATATTCCACGCGACTCATAAGCACGAGCTGATCGTGCTTGCGATGCGCATCGTATACTAGCTGCGGTTTCGTTCGCGTCGCGTATTTGCGAATGAGGTCGTCCGGAATTTGTGTCCCTTCGATTCCAGCGCGCGGCTCACCACTCTTGCCGGCAAAATACCGGAGCGAGCCGGCAATGGCGCCCCAGCTTCCACACACACTGGTTTTGGAGACGCGCGCATTTCCACCGTCGCGCGTCTGCTCGTCGATCACGAGATCGAACGGCATCGTGCGCGCAAGCAATTCGGCGAATTGCTTGCGCGTGTGATCACGCGCAAATGACAGCTTCGTGGGTAGCGGCATCCCGAGGCTGCGATACACGCTCGCCATGCCAAGTGCGGCATCTTCGATTGATTTCACAAGCACACCGCGACGCTCCGCCCACTCCATCACCGACTCGTCAAACTGATGCCGCGGCAGTCCGTAAACCTCGCCGACGTAGCCGCACTTCGCGAGCGCTTCTGCGTAGACGTTGTACGCAGTGAGGTGATCGCTCCCCGGAACTATCAATCCTTCGAGTTCGCGTTCCTCACGTGTCATGCGGTGCAGAGAGTCTATGCCGCTTGCCACAGCGACGAACGGAATGAGATCGTCATCCGCATTTACCAACAGCTCGGCCCACGGGCGATCGACAGGGAGCGCCTCGACGGCGCGGCCGTAAGTCGTGAGCTTGCCATTCTCCACGATGCCACGATCGTCCAGCAGCGCGAGCGCCTTGCGAAACGACACGCGATCGAGCGGTACAGGCAGGTCGAGATCGTCGGCGCGAACGCCGAGTGCCGCACAGGTGAGTGCCACACGCTCCGAATCTCCCGCAAGCTGAAACTCGGGTGCAGTGGGCTGCAATGACTTGAAGTCGATGTCGCGATCACTGAGAATGAAGACTCGCCCGCCGTCGACGCGTCCGTGCACTCGACCCGCCATCTGCAGGATCTCATTGCTGCCAAGGTGCAGCTTGGTCAACACGTTCCTGCCCCGCTCGATGATGTTGGTGAAGCGCGTGTCGTCGATCACGACCGTGTCCAGGCCGCGCACGTTGAGCGCGCTCTGGCCAGCGGCGGTCATCGCCAGCACGTAGGGCTTCTTTTCTGTTCCCTCGAGAAACGGCCGGATGACGCGGATCGGCTCGCCTCCGTGATAGAACGCGGCGTTGATGCGCGGGAAGCTCGTATGCACGCTTTCGGCGGCCTGCTCGACACCAGCACGAGTGGGGAGAAAGACGCCAACACCGCGCTTGTCCTTGAATACAGCGCGCAGAAATTTGTCGTCCAGAAACTCAAGCGGATCCCTGTTCACGACCTTGACGGTGGCTGCCTTGGCTGGATCGAAGGCGCTGGTCTCGATCACCGATGAGGATCCCAGGTACGCTGAGTAGAACGACGGGTCGACCGTCGCAGACAACCAGATGTACCGGCAGCCCACGCGCTTTCCAAGCGCCAGACAGAGTTCGAGTTCGGCTGAGGTCTGATGGATCTCGTCGACGATGAGCGTGTCGGTCGCCCGAATATCGTTGTCCTGGAACCAGCGGCGCGCGATGCCTGTCGTGACGATGATGACGTTCCAGCTCGGCGTCTCGGGCGTTGCCTCGCGCTCGCGGTTCACCACGCCGACGCGGAGCTCGCGGGTCTGCAGAATTGTCTCCGCGATGGGGCGAATCGAGAGCGTCTTGCCGGTTCCGGTGCCTGCAACGATGCCGAATCCCGCACCACTCGCAGCGAGCTGCCGAATCTGCGTGCCGTGCTCACGCTCGAGAACCGTGTCGAGCTCGAGTCCCACCGCGAGCTCGATCGTCTCACATGCCGCACGTGTCGGCGCGATGACGATCACACGCCCATTGGGCGCTTCGGCGGCCGCGAATGCGTCGCTGTCTGGCGGGAGGTAGCGGTCCTGGACCGTTCGCGGCGTCGTCACGCCCATCAAGTTATCAGGATAGCTGCCGCGCAGCCCGCACGGCTTCGCCGCAGCCGCTCATCACGACGCCTGAGGGGCCTCGACTGCGGCGTAGCCAACGGCTGGCATCGCCGCCAGATAGTCATCCAGCCCGTCGAGCGGATCGCCGGCGAGGGCAGTTCCGTCGGGCGCCTCGAGCACGAATCCCGCATCGCGAATCATCTCGAGATCCGCTCTGGCTTCCTGGCCAACCGTGGTGAGATAGTCGCCGATGAATAGCGAGTTAGCCGGATAGAGACCGAGCGGCTGGAGCGAGCGCAGATGCACTTCCCTGCCTCCGGCGATGCGAATCTTCTTGGCCGGCAACAGAAAACGATACAGACACAGAACACGCAGACACTTACGCGGATTCAACGAGTTTATTCCCGCGAGCGGGGTGCCATCGATCGGTATGAGAAAATTCACTGGCACGCTCGACACGTCCATTTCTCGGAGCGACAGTGCGAGATCGATGATGTCGTCATCGGTTTCACCCATGCCGATGATTCCTCCGGAGCAACTGGAGATGCCCGCATCGTGCACACTGCGAATTGTCGACTTGCGATCTTCGAAACTGTGGGTCGTGCAAATCTCCCCGTGAAAGCTCTCGCTCGTGTTGAGATTGTGGTTCACCGTATCGACCCCGGCAGCCTTGAGGCGGCGAGCCTGATCGTCGTTGAGCAATCCAAGGCACGCGCATACACGGAGATCGTGGTTGGCCTTGATCTCGCCCACGGCGTCGAGAATCTTGCCGAAGACACGCTCACCTGGCGACCGGCCGCTGATCACGAGACAGAACGTGCCGGCGCGCAGCGTCGCGGCCCGCGCCGCCGCGTCGAGTATCTTCTCGCGCGCAAGGAGCGGATATTTCTCGATGTCTGCCGTGGAGATCTTCGACTGCGAACAGTAATGGCAATCCTCCGGGCAGAGTCCGCTCTGTGCGTTCAGCAAAAAATGCAGGCGCACCTTGTTGGACCAGTAGTGACGCCGTACTCGATACGCAGCAGCAAGTTGCAAGAGCAACTCGTCATCATGCGCTGCGAGAACGGCGCGCGCGGCCTCCCGCGAGATCACACGGCCTTCGAGCGCCTCGTCGGCAAGAGCATTCCAGTCATAAAGCATGATCAAATCCAAGACTTGTAAGAGATAATTTTGGCATGACATCGCAGTCGCCGGCAAACGCGTATGGCACGATACGGACGTCCGGAAGCAGCTCGCGCAGCATTTCGAAGTTGGTAGTCTCTGCGATTCCCGGCGGCAGGCCGGAAATAGTATTCAGCACAACTGCCCGCACCGACAACCCATGCTCGCGAGCGACACGAACCGTAAGCATGGTGTGATTGAGGACACCGAGTCGATTGGCGGCCACGATAATCAGGTCCAGATCCCAGCGGCTGAAGAGAGTCGCGAACGATTCCGCCTCCGTGATCGGCACCAGAAGGCCACCGGCACCTTCCACGACAATGGCGTCGCTCTGCGCCGACAGCTGCGCGAAGGCCTGATCGATGACGGTGAGATCGACGCGTGTGTTGGATCGCCGCGCCGCGAGCAGCGGAGCGACCGGATCTGCAAGTGACACCGGACACACCATGCGCATCGAATGGACAGCTCCGGTGGCACGCCACAGCTGCTCGGCGTCGAGCGTACCGCCGCTCTCCACCGGTTTCATCGCGGCTACACGATCGGTCCGCTCACGCAGCGCCGCGATCAGAGCACAGGTGATGACGGTCTTTCCGACACCAGTATCCGTACCCGTGACGCCGAGTCGGATCATCGTATTGCGAGGAAGCGGTCGATGACCGAGTACACCGCCTCGAGCTGTGCAGGAGTCGCACAGAATGGAGGAAGGACATAAACCACATTCCCGAGCGGCCGCAGAAGAATGTCGAAACCCAGAGCGAAGTCGGCAAGCTCCTTCCCAACTGGACTGAGATAACCGGCGCTCCCTGCGAGATCAAACGCTGCAACCGTACCGAGTACGCGCGGGTTGCGAACCATGGGATGGGATGTTATCCGAGCAATCCCGGCGCGATGAGCCTGATTGATCTCATTGCGGGCGCGCGCCGAGTCGTCGTTCAGGAGTGCCAGTGATGCGCGGCCGACGGCGCAGGCGATCGGGTTGGCAGTATACGAATGTCCATGAAACAGCGTGCGGTGCCGGTCCTCGCTAAGAAACGCGCTGAAGATCTCATCCGTCGCGACCGTTGCGCCAAGCGGAAGCGTTCCACCGGTGAGACCCTTGCTCAAGCAGATTATGTCGGGCGAGATCCCGGCACGGTCGCAGGCGAACAGCGGCCCCGTGCGACCAAAGCCAGTCAGTACCTCATCGGCGATGAAGAGGATTCCATGTTCCCTGGCACGCTCTCTAAGCGCACGCAGCGTCTCCTCGCCATACATGAGCATTCCGCCTGCTCCCATGAGCAGTGGCTCGACAATTATGGCGGCAATCTCGTTTCCCTTCCGCTCGATCAACGCATCGAATGCCGCGACCGCGTCGCCAGCTGTGGGATCCGGTAGGCGCCGAACGTCGAACAAAAGCGAGTTGAAAGGGTCCGTGAAGGTCCCGCGGCCGCTGACACTCATCGCGCCGAATGTGTCTCCGTGATACGCGCTTTCGAGCGCGATGACGATCGAGCGCGTGCTGCCGCGGTTGGCATGGTATTGAAGCGCCATCTTCACTGCTACCTCGACCGCAGTGGATCCGTCGTCCGAAAAAAAGACGCGGCTCAATCCCTGTGGGAGCACGGCGACGAGCTCGCTCGCGAGCAGTGCGGCAGGCTCGTGCGTGAATGAAGTGAAGATCACCTGATCCAGCATCGCCGCCTGACGCGCAATCGCCGCTACTATGGCCGGATGCGAATGGCCATGGAGTGTCACCCACCACGACGAAATCGCGTCAAACATCTCGCGGCCGTCCGCAGTACGAAGGAATGCGCCCGATGCGCTCACCACCTCCATCGCTGGCGCGGCGCCGTAATGCTGGGTGTAGGGGTGCCAGATGTGCCGCGCATCGGCCGCGACGACGATCGATTCGGCTCGCATCAGCAGAGCGTGGCTCGAATCGCGTCGACGAGGCCGTCGATTTGCCCCGCTTCGTGCGCCGCGCTCACCGTTATACGCAGCCGCGACTGACCCATTGGAACGCTCGGCGGACGCACTGCACCAACGAGATATCCAGCGTTGCAGAGTGCGCTGCCAACGGAAGTGGTGCGCTCCGACCCGCCCAACACTATTGGAACGATGTAACCGTCGGGCTCTCCTCCCGCTGATACACCGATCGCCTTCAATCGCGCGCGCAGATACCGCGAGTTCTCGGCTAAACGCAGTCGACGCTCCGGTTCCGTGCGAACGATTCGGAGTGCTTCGATCGTCGCGGCTGCGGTGGACGGCGGCGCCGCGGTGGTGAATATGAAGGAGCGCGCCCGGTTCATCAGATATTCCACCAGAACAGTAGATCCAGCCACGTACGCGCCTATCGTTCCAACCGCCTTTCCGAGAGTGCCCATCGACACGTCTATTTCGCCTTCAACGCCGCAGTGTTCGGCGGAGCCTCGCCCGTTTTTCCCGAGTATCCCCGTCGCATGCGCGTCGTCCACGTACGTCCATGCACCGAATTCCCGCGCCAGCGCCACGAGATCGGCGAGCGGGAAGATGTCGCCATCCATCGAGAACACGCCATCGACGACTATGAGGCGCCGCCGGAATTTTCCCGCGTCGGCCTGGAGCATCACCTTGAGCGCCGCGATGTCCAGGTGGGGAAAGACACGGATCTCGGCGCGAGAGAGACGCGCACCATCGATGAGCGAAGCGTGGTTCAGTTGATCTGCGTAGATAACGTCTCGTCGGCCGACGAGGGCTGGGATCGTTCCAGTATTCGCGGCGTATCCGCTCATGAACAGCAGGGAGGCCGGAACCCCCTTGAAGCTCGCGATCTCGCGTTCCAGCGCAACGTGCGCCGCCTGGGTGCCGGAGATGAGGCGGGCTGCAGCAGCGCCGGTGCTGCTGGTCTGGAGCGCTGAAACTGCGGCCATGGCAATGCGTGGATCCGCGGCGAGCCCCAGATAGTCGTTGGACGAGAAATCGACGACCTGTACTCCATCCACGAGCAGGGTGGCGCCGGCTGCACGCTCCACGGTGCGCATGACGCGCTTGAGTCCGGCGCGCCCGATCGTGTTCAGTTCGCGCGCGAGCGACTCGTCTATTGAGGAAAGAGTCGTGCTTACGGTGCGGTCTATCACGTCGATGTTACGAATCCTGTCAAAAAAAAGGACCCTCACGGGTCCTCGGTGTTTTTAAAAAACTAGCTTACTACCATCGCCGCGAGAATGACGCGAGGGCAACCTGAATCTCACGGCGGCCGGCGATGTCGTTCTCAACGTAGAAGTCCGTCTCCCACGGTTGATCGGGCAGGTACTCGGCGCGCGGTTGAGCCGGCGCGGTCTGACGTTCCTTCAGTTTCTTTTTTGCAGTCGGCGCGACGTGGTCGGACTTGCCCTTTTCGATCTTGGTCAGTGTGTCGGTGATTGGCTTGGGAGTCGGTCCCGGCTCGCTGGCATGAGCAGCAAGGGGAAACACAGCCGCGGCGACGACACTCGCCACAGCAAGCCGAACGACGGTTAGCCGGGTCATCTTTTGAATATATGGCCGGAATTCCCCGATGGCTACAAACGAGCGTTTTTTGATCAGCTCCTCGGGCGGCCGGTTGGTTGGGGCCGTCGGACGGGCGCGGCGCGCCAGTGGGCGCGCCGCGGCCTCAGTCGCCGAACGAGACCCCGGTGGCCCGAGCGGTCAACACTGTGTCATGGGTCGGATCCACGCGCTTCTGCTCGCGTAGAGCCTCGGAGATCGGGATGGTCACGATGTGAGGTGATTGCAACGCGACCATATGGCCCCATTTTTCTGCCGCGACTGCGCGAACCGCAGCCCCGCCGAACCGCGTGGCGAGTAGCCTGTCATAGCCCGTAGGCTGCCCGCCGCGCTGGAGATGCCCCAGGACCATCGAACGCGATTCCTTGCCCGTGCGCTCCTGGATCAGCTCCGCAAGCTGCGCCGCCACTCCGCCCACGCGCACCGCCTGACCCGGCATCGAAGCGCCCAACACTCCAACGGCGTGGCCGTCAACGTGGGCCCCTTCAGCCATCACGACGATGGAGAAATGGCGGCCGCCGAGACCGCGCGAGACGATCTTCTCGCAGACTCGCTCGGGGTCGTAGGGAATCTCTGGTATCAGGATGACGTCCGCTGAGCCCGCCAAGCCAGCGTGGAGGGCAATGAAGCCGGTATCGCGACCCATCACCTCGAGAACGAACACGCGGTCATGAGACTCAGCAGTCGTGTGAAGCTTGTCGATAGCCTCGAGGGCAGTCTGTACCGCAGTATCGAATCCAAACGTGGTGATCGTGCCACTCACGTCGTTGTCGATGGTCTTTGGAACGCCGACCACGCGCATACCCTTGTCGGAAAGCTGTTGCGCGATCGCGAGCGAGCCATCGCCACCAATGGATATCAGCGCTTCGATGCCAAGTTCCTGGGCGCGGGCGATAAGCTCATCGGACCGGTCCACAGCCGCATACGTGCCGTCAGCCTGCAGCAGTGGGTAAGAGAATGGGTTTCCACGATTGGTCGTGCGCAGGATGGTACCGCCAAGGTGGCCGATCCCACGAACGGCAGCGCGAGTGAGCGGAATGACGTCCTCCTCGCCGAGGAGTCCCGCGTATCCCTTGGTGACACCGAGGACATCCCAGCCGCGGTCGAGCGCGCCGAGGACAGCCGCGCGGATTACCGCGTTGAGTCCCGGCGCATCGCCACCGCCGGTCGAAAGAGCAATTCTCACTTGAAGCCTTCTCGCTGTTTCATGGTGTCTCGCTCAGCTCAATGATGAGCGACAGTAGCCGTGGGAACGAACCGCCGTCGTCGCTCATTGCTTCGCGTACTTCTGATAAAGCTCGCGCGCTGCTTCGCTTTGCATCCCCTTCAAGACTGTCATCGCTGGCGCGCGCAACACGTCATGCCACCATGTCTGCAGCATCACCTCGCGTGCGAGCGGCAGCGCACTGTCACCAGCCACCTTTATGTAGGAGGCCAGCGCGAATCCACGCACTATTGGCGATGCGTCACCGCGCACTTCACTCGTGAGCAGGGAGTCCGTGTCGGATCCCGAGAAGCTTGCAAGCGCAGCGACCGCCGATTGCCTTACGCGGGAGTCCGGGTCGCGGACCGCAGCGATTACCGCGCTGCGCGCAACCGAACTGCGCGCAACCGAACTGCGCGCAACTGAGTCAGCCGCGTAGATCGCGAGCAATTGAACGGCCCGTGCGCGCAATCCCCAGAAGCGCTCCGCATGCGATTCAGCGGCGATCGCCCGCGTGGCGGCCCCATCGCGCGGCCGCGCACTCAGAAGCGAGAGAGCTTCGTTCCTGCTCGCCACGTCGTCCGAGTGGGCAAGCTGGTAGTCGAGCATCGCCGTCGATCGCGGAAAATCCGTGAGCGCCAGCACCCATGCTCCCTTGTTCCATTCGATGGCGCGCGGCGAGGAGGTAAGCGATATAGCCAGGTTACCCGTGCCATCGCGTACCGCCA
>JBDTIP010000040.1:0-4732 GCA_039936295.1 Gemmatimonadaceae bacterium | reverse complement strand
GGTAACGCCGGAGTCCCGCATCCAGATCTTCGCGCGACATCTGCGCACGCAATTGCCCGCTTCTCAACACGCCGATATGATCTGCGAGCCGCTCGACTTCCTCCACATGGTGCGTTGATAGCACTACCGTCGTTTCAGTCTCGCCGAGATGATCGGCGAGCACGCCGAGTGTTTCGTCGCGCATGAGCGGATCGAGACCGTCTGTGGGTTCATCCAGTAACAGCAGTGGTGGCCGATGCGCCAGCGCCATTGTCAGGTGGACTCTCCGTGCCTGGCCCTTGGAAAGAACACCCATCTTTCGATCCATGCGCAGCTCGAACTTATGCGCCAGTTTTTCGGCGTAGCCGGCATCCCACGTCGGATAGTACAGAGCGTGGTGTTCGAGCAATCGCCCGACTCGCATCCAGCCGTAACCCCATTCGGGACGCTCCGACACGTAACCGACGTTGGCGCGCACTTGGGGTGCGCGCCCGCGCGTGTCGAGACCAAACACTTCTGCCGTCCCCAGATCTGCGCGCATGAGATCGAGCAATATCTTGAGTGTCGTGCTTTTCCCGGCGCCGTTTGGACCGACCAGCAGATAGACCGCGCCGACCGGGACCTGGAGCGACACGTCGCTCAACGCCACCTGGTCGCCGAATCGCTTGTTGACTCCGTGTGTCTCAACGGCGAGGTTGCCGTTTCCCAGCCTCGTTGGCAGGGCGCTCGTCATAGCGATTCCTCGGTCTGGCGTTGGTTGTCGTAGCTACGGATCGCGTCGATCAGCTCAACGGTTTCCAATCCGTTGCGTCTGGCGTCATGCATGGCGCGCTGCGCCACTTCGGCGGCCAGTGTGGCGCGCTCCAGCTTCTCGGTCCGCTCTGCCGAAGCATATGTCCCCTGACCGCGCCGAACGTACACCAGGCCCAGTCGCTCAAGTTCACGGTAAGCCTGACTTACCGTATTGGGATTGACACGCAGCTTCACCGCGAGCTCGCGAACCGATGGCAACGGTCCGTCAGGGCCCAACGTGCCGAGCACGAGCGCCCGCCTCACCTCATCCACGATCTGGAGGTAGATGGGCCGGGTATCCTGTGAGTCCAGCGAGATTAGCATAACGATGGTGTCATAGTGTACCGGTTACCTAGTACACTATATCTAGATCGCTAGTCTGTCAAGCGTGGCTTTCGTGCGCGTCTTTCGTGCATCCGCTTTATCAGGCCGGGAACGAACGACAGCAGGATAAGAAGCGCGCCCGCCACCGACGCGTGGAGCAGCGCTTTTCGTCTCGCTCCAGCCACGCCCGAAAGCAGCGCGTCGGCAAAGTACGTGTAAGCAGCGGTTACAGGCAGGTCGCCTATCATCGTACCGGCTACGTACGAAGTGAAGTCCAGGCCCACCAGCCCACAGGCAAAATTCAGGGCGTTGAAGGGAACTACGGGGATGAGCCGGAGTCGGAGTACCGTCGTGAAGCCGTGGGCATCGGCCAGCTTCTCGAGCGCGTCGATCTTGCCGCCACCGATCCGTTCCACGGCATCGCGGCCGAGGAGTCGTGCGAGCCAGTAGCCGCCAATGGCGCTGATGCATGCGCCGGTCCAGTTGAGCAGTGTACCGAGCTCGAACCCGAATACAGCACCGCCTGTGAGCGTTAGCACGGAACCGGGCACTCCGAGCGAGCCAGCGATCGCGTACGCCGTAAGAAACAGCGGAATCGAGTACTGGGTATCGCGCAGTGCTCGGGCACTTCGAGCTAACGAGGCCACTCCGCCACGCGAAAGGCCAAGCTGACGGGCGAGTATGAAGGTCGCAACGAGGATTGCGACCAGGAGCCCGAGCTTGGCGCTCGCTTTTACTGTGGCACGTTGCATTGAGAAACAATATGCACGACTAACCCATAGCATTCACCACCTTGGATTCGGTTTGTTGGGGCGGATTTCGACTGGCGGCCACTGACCAGAGGCTGGCGCGAACGGCGGCTACGGCTGCCTGTACTGGTAGAGGTTGTCGATCCGGATGGCCCGGTATTCGGTGCCGTTGGCGACGCCGGGCGCCGAGTTCAGCTGCATGCGGTTGATGAGCACACCGGTTGGCCCCACTTCGTCGATCCAGCCGAAGTTGGTCCATGCGACCACGGTGTTTCCGTTGGCTAGGCGCTGCACGGAACCTGTGAATTCGTTGAATACCGGCGAACTCGGTACGTACTGCCATACCATCGTTGCAGTCTTGGCGGATTCGTCCACCGCGTATTCCACCGCTCGAGATGTCTGAGGCGTGTGTGTCACGCCGTTATCGAATATGAGGAAGTGGCCATTCGGTAGCACGCGGACGGAGTGTTGCCCCCCGAAGCCGTTGTACGGATCGCCAATGAACGTGAACTGGTTTCTGGCGCCGCCCATCTGCCACAGCACCTGGTGCGTGTTGGGATCGATCTTCACGATGGCACCGAGGTTCCTGAATGATGCGAGCACGCCGCCATCGAGATCGAAAGCAATGGCGTTTGGGTGATCGATGCTCTGATCTCCTGTCGGCGGGTCGATCTTGTCGGCATGCGTCCAGTAATTCCAGCCCTGCATGAGAGTGTCCACGACACCGGACGCATCGACCCTCAGGAGCTGATGCCCCGCGAGCTGATCTGCCGGACCGCCGCCGTAGGCGGTCTGATCGACGCTACGGATATCGTATCCAAACAGATAGTCAGCGACGCGCTTGCCGCTTGCATCGCTCTGCACCCACAGCTCGTGGCCGTCTGTATAGGTACTTCCCTTGGCGACGATGCTGCGCACCGAATCGCCCGCCGGGCTCAGTTCGATGAATGCGCCAAGTGCTGCATTGCTCCCGATCGCGTTGCCGACGTACACGGTGAAGTCGCCATTCGTTTGCTGTTTTGCTTCCTGCACGTCAATCTTCCCGCAGTCGTGATACCAGCGCAACGTGCCCGCGGCATCGAAGATGACTAGATAGCCATGCCCGTCCGGTCCTAACATGCCCATCAGCGTGTAACCGGCAGTGGGCGGCGTACCCGAGACGAGCGAAAGACTGACGCCCGAGAGTCCGGATGGAAGAGGTGGCGTGACGTACGAGGTCGCCGTGCCCATCGCGGAGCTTCCCCCTCCGCGCGCTTCGAGCGTGATGTTGTATGGCGTTCCCGATCGCAATCCGAGAAGGGTAAGTGCGCCCGTGCTTGTCGGAAACCACGGCGTGACGCCGGTATCAGAGTTGTCGGACGATACGTAATGTGCGCGCACGGAGTCGCTCGAGGCCGGCGTGAAAGTGATTTCCGCGGCGTCCGGGAGACTTGGGTCCGCACTGACCCTGGCCGCTGATAGTGCGGTCGCCGGGTAGGTAAGCGTGCCTGCCAGCTTGTCGCTGCAACCAGCCATCGCCGCAAGTGCCACGACGCTGGCAAGAGCCGTCAATCCAGTCAATTGTTTGTGCATTGGTACCCTGGTGAATTCGTTCGAACGAGTTCACGTTCGACGCCCCACCAGCCGATACATTAACGCTCTTTATGAAACGTTAACGCGCGCCACTGAAATGCCACGCCGAGATTCAGCATCTAGCGTCATTCCCTTTCGGGCGGCTATACAAGAAAGGGCCCCGCGCGAACGGAGCCCTTTCTTGTTGTCCCACGAACCAGGCCGCTACTCGTGCCGCTACTCGTACCGCAGCGCGTCGATTGGATTGAGCGCGGCTGCCCGACGGGCGGGCCATACACCAAACAGCACGCCAACGACGCCGGAGAAGGCGAATGCGACAACGACCGCGCTTATAGATATCGAAGCGTTCCAGTTGGCAAGTTTGGTCATGAGCAGGGCACCCCCGCCGCCAATCAGTATGCCGCCAACGCCGCCGAGCATGCACAACACCACAGCTTCGATCAGAAACTGGAGCAGGATGTTGAGTCGCGTTGCCCCGAGCGCCTTGCGAACACCGATCTCGCGAGTTCGCTCGGTGACCGATACCAGCATGATGTTCATTATGCCGATGCCGCCCACGATGAGACTGACCGCGGCGATACCCGCGAGAAGATACGTAAACGTCGCGGTTGTCTCGCCCAGCGTGTTGAGAAAGTCAGCCTGGCTACGAATCTGCATGTCACTCTCGGCGCCGGGCCGCAGCCGGTGGGCGCGCGCAAGGATCGACTGCGCCTCGGCCATCGTTGCGGTAACGAGTGAATCGTTCGGCGCGAGGACGTTAATCGTTCGCAGTTGATCTCTGCCATAGATGCGGTATCGCATCGTCGTGAGTGGAATCAGCACCTCGTCATCCGGATTGCCGAAGCCGGTACCCTGGCCCTTCGGTGCGAGCGTTCCGACGATCTTGAACTGAATTCCCTGAATACGCACAGTCTGCCCGATGACGGATGCCCCGTTATCGATGCCGAGGTCCTGAAGAACGGCGTCACCAAGGACCGCCACGAGCTGGCTGCCCTTGTCTTCGGCGTTCGTGAACATGCGCCCGGACGCCAACGTATAGAGTCGGACATCTAGGTAGTTCGGAGTCGTTCCGTAGATGCTGGTGCTTGTGTTCTTGCTGAGATACTGCACCTGCGCCGTTTTCTGCATCTCGGGTTCGACCTGAGTGATGAGCTTGGCGTTCGTCCGGAGCGCCTCCGCATCCTCCATTGTCAGCTTTGCGCGGTCGATACTTGAGGCGATGCCTCCGGTGTAGATCTGCCCCGGCGATATGGAAATGAGCGTCGTGCCGAGCGCGGAGATCCTGGCCTTCACGGCCTCCTGCGCTCCATTTCCAA
>JBDTIP010000039.1:0-7937 GCA_039936295.1 Gemmatimonadaceae bacterium | reverse complement strand
TTCATAATCTCTGCAGTCGACGGCCTCTTCCCTTCAACGCGCTCGCTCGGCAGTGACGACGACTCGCAGGAAGAGCGACGGCTCATGTACGTGGCGATGACGCGTGCGCGCAATCATCTAAGCGTGGTTCATCCGCTCAGCTCGTACAGTAGCCGGCGCGGCGCGGACTATTCGCTGACACAACTATCGCGCTTCGTAGATCGTGACGTGCGCGCCACGATGGAGCATATAGCTCTTGGTGCAGACGATAGGCCGGCTGAAGCGGCGGCTGCACGACCGGCCAGCCCGGCCGTTGATCTACGCGCGCTATTGCGGGGCAGGTTCGGAGGGTAGCGGCGCGCGACTGCTCAGACCAAAGCGTAACTCTTGCGCGCGTTACGCGGCAGCGAGAGTGGAAGGCCTCAGCTCTTCGCAACGTGAAGGCCCCTGGCGATGCGCGTCGCTCACGCCCCTATGATTGGTATCAGCCGCCGGCAGCCCTGAGGGCGCCAAAGGGATCCTTTGGATTCCGCTTGGCGAGCGCAATGATCTGCTGGATCGTCAGGCGGAGGTCATGTCCATTGCGTGCCCACAATCGGTCGAAGTCATCGAGCCCGCTGCCGTAAACCCGGCGCGCCAGAAGCGCTGCGTTGTCCAGGCGTACGCGTTGCGCATAGGTCGGCGCGACTTTAGTGAGCATCGGGCCGATGCTGTCAACGAGTGTCTGCCGGGCGGCTGCGTAGATCCGCTCCCGTGCACCAAGCCTCGCTGCCAGATCGTTTGGGTGGGATTGGAAGGCAGAATCGAGCGTATGGCTTAGTGAGGCCCAGAATGCACCGAGGATCTTGTCGTCGTGCCAGCGGGCGTCGACCGTCGCGGCTGCCCCGCTGTCGCCCCGCGACCGGAAAAACTGAGCGGCTCCCCTGGCACCAACGAAGCTCGCAAATGACTCGTTGAAGGGCACCGAACCTGGAGCATAGTAGGTGTTGTGCGTCAGCTCATGAATTACCGTGTTGGCCAACTCCATGGAATCGGCGGACAGGGTGGTATTGAGCAACGGATCGTTGAAGAAGCCGAGGGTGCTGAATGCCGACGACGGTCGAAGATACACGTCGAACCCATGTGCCTCGAGATCGGTTGCCGCGCGGCGGGCGGCCGCGAAGTCGAAAAATCCCTTGTATGGCACCCTCCCCACGACAGGAAACCACCACGTGTACGGCAGCAACCGGTCACGGTACGCCGCCGACAGCACCAGCACCAACGTGTCGTGCTCGACGTACGAATAGGTCGTAAAACTCTTGCCGGTGTTGAGGCCGAGGGAGTCGCGTGCAAAGTTGCGCGCAGCCTCGACCACTTGGAGCTTGGCTCTCACCTCCGGAGACGTTCCGGGATCGGCAATTATGGCCGAAATCGGCTTTCTCCGACTTAGGATCTGAGCCTCTGCCCACGCTCCGCGACCCAGATAGCACGCTGTCGGCCCGACTGTGATGAACAACGCCCCGATCACTGCTACCGCAAGGGGAAGTAGCCACTTTCGCCCAGGTCGAAACCATTGCTTCGGAGCCCCTTCTAGGCGCATCGACGGGTACCTATTCTTACATGGTGTCCTTCGTTCATCTGCACTGCCATTCCGAATACTCGCTCCTCGATGGCGCCAACCGAATCGATGATCTGATCGCCCGGGCGCTCGAATTTGAGCAGCCGGCCCTGGCCATCACGGATCACGGCAACATGCATGGCGCCTGGGAGTTTCAAGAAAAGGCCAAAAAGGCAGGACTCAAGGCAATCCTTGGAATGGAGGCGTACGTCGCACCGGGCGACCGACGCGCCAGACAGCGCGTCGAGGGGGCGTCCAAATCCAGGGCTTACTATCATCTCGTCCTGCTGGCTCAGAATGCGATCGGGTACAAGAATCTAGTCAAGCTCTCGTCGCTGGGTTACACGGAGGGCTTCTACTCCAAGCCACGCGTTGACCGCGAGCTGCTTGCTCGATACAACGAAGGGATCGTCGTCTCGTCGGCGTGCATGGCTGGAGAAGTGGCGACGCACCTTCTGGACGACAACTGGGACGCGGCGCGGGAAGCGGCTGCCTGGTACGCAGAGCTGTTCAAGGACCGCTACTACCTCGAAGTGCAGGCGCACGACAGCAGTGGACAATCGCGCCTCAACGCGCATGTGTTCAAGCTCGCAGAAGAGCTTGGCCTCCCGGTCGTGGCCACCAACGATGCGCACTTCCTCAAGCACGATGATCACGCATCACACGACGTCTTGCTATGCATCGGACTTGGCAAGAACGTGTCCGATGACAAGCGCATGCACTACGACAACGGACTGTACTTCAAGAGCGGCCCGGAGATGCGCGAGCGCTTCCCCGAGCGCCCAGACGTGCTCGAGAACACGCTTCGCATTGCGGAAGACGTGGGAATCGAATTCAAGAAGAAATACCATGTCCCGTCGTTCCCCCTACCCACTGGCGTAGCGAGCGAGAACGACCTGCTAGTACGGCTCACCGAACAGGGCGCATGCGAGCGCTACGGCACCCCTCTGCCAGCCGAGGTGGAGAGTCGCATGCGGTACGAGCTGGACGTCATCACGAAGACGGGCTACGCTGGTTATTTCCTCATCGTGTACGATTTCATCAAGGCCGCACGCGACATGGGAATTCCTGTCGGTCCCGGTCGCGGCTCGGCGGCGGGCTCACTGGTGGCGTATGCGCTCCGGATTACGAACGTCTGTCCGCTCAAGTTCGACCTCCTCTTCGAGCGATTTCTGAATCCGGAGCGCGTGTCGATGCCGGACATCGACGTCGATTTCTGCTTCGAGCGCAGGGGCGAGGTCATCGAGTATGTGCGGCAGAAGTACGGTCGCGACTCCGTAGGCCAGATCATCACGTTTGGCACACTCAAGTCCCGCGCCGCGGTCAAGGACGTTGGCCGTGTACTCGGTTTCACTCCAGGCGAAACCGACGCACTCGCGAAGCTGATTCCAAATCTTCCGAACTATTCGCTCACCGTGCGTGAGGCCGTAGTGAAGATTCCGGAAGTAAAGGCGCTGTACACGACCGACGAACGCTATAGCGAGTTGCTTGACTACGCCATTGCACTCGAAGGGCTGTCGCGCCACGCTGGCGTACACGCCGCTGGCGTCGTGATTGCCCCAGGACCGCTCGATAATTACGTGCCCGTGTGCACGCAGTCATCAAAGGGCGCAGGCAGCCAGGGCGACGAAGCAGTAGTCGTAACGCAGTACGACATGAACGGCCTCGAAAAGGCGGGCATGCTCAAGATGGATTTCCTCGGCCTCACGACGCTCACGATCATCACGGATGCGGTGGCAAACATCCGCGCACGTGGTCGCGAGGTGCCGGATCTGGACGACATCCCTCTTGACGACGACGAGACGTATCACATGCTCCGGCTGGGCAAGACTGCCGGCGTGTTCCAGTTTGAATCCGCACTCGCGACCGATCTGCTGCGGTCGCTGCGGTGCGATCAATTCAACGACATCGTCGCGTCCAACGCGCTGATGCGTCCTGGTCCGCTCGACGCCGGGATGCACAAGGTGTACATCCGTCGCAAGCGCGGCGAGGAGCCGATCACGTACCTTCTTCCGGAGCTCGAAGAGTTCCTGAGCGAAACGTACGGCGTGATAACGTATCAGGAGCAGGTGATGCGTATCTCGCAGAAGCTGGCTGGGATATCGCTGGCACAAGCCGACGTGATGCGCAAGGCGGTCGGAAAGAAAGATGCGGAACTGATCAGGAAGGAGCTCGGGAAGTTCATCGAGAAAGCAGTCGCACTCGGACACGACCGCAAGATCATCAACGAGATCGCGTCGCAGATCGAGACATTCGGCAGATACGGATTCAACAAGTCGCACGCGGTTGCGTATTCGATTATTTCGTACCAGACGGCGTGGCTCAAGACGCACTTCCCGGCCGAGTTCATGGCGGCGTTGTTGTCGTCGCAGATCGGCGATACGGACAGCGTGGTCAAGTACATCAACGAGGCGCGAGAGATTGGCCTCGAAGTGCTCGCGCCCGATGTGAACGAGTCGAACTACAAGTTCACAGTGATCGCCGATAATCGGCTGCGCTTTGGGCTGGGTGCGATCCGCAATGTTGGACGGAGCGCCATCGACTCGGTTCTTGCGGCGCGCGCTGCCGGACCATTTACGTCTCTGTTCGATCTGTGTAATCGCGTCGACCTGCGGTTGTGCAACAAGCGTGTGCTGGAGGCCCTGATTCATGCCGGCGCGCTCGATTCGCTTGGGGGCCACCGCGCTCAGCTGGCGGCGGCGCTTGACACGGCTATTCACGAAGCGTCGCTCGCTCAGGAAGACTTTGCAAGTGGCCAGGTATCGATGTTTGGAGACGCGCTGGGCTCCCACTCAAAACCTGCGCAGCACGCGGCGTTGCCGAACGTTGCTGTGTGGTCGGAGAGCGTTCGACTGGCCAACGAAAAGGCCATTCTCGGCTTCTATACATCGGGGCATCCACTGGAACCGTTCCGAATAGAAGCCGAATTGATTGCGACGCACAGTGTCTGCGATCTCGGAGCCTGGACACCGGAGCCCATGGTGTTATGCTGCGTGATCACGTCTGTCAAACGGCAGACGAGCAAGAAGAGCGGCGCTGAGTTCGCGCGGCTCACGATCGAAGACTTTTCCGGATCGAGCGAGGTCCTGGTCTTCCCGGAGGCGTGGGCGGCAATCCACGACCAGGTCAGGGCGGACGTTCCTGTTGAGCTCAAGGGCGGATATTCGAGGCGCGACGAGGGGGCGGACAACCCGACCTTCATTGTGGAGTCCGTCACCAAGCTGGCGGAACGGCGCGCCAGCGGGCAGTTTGCAGTGTCGATCGCGCTCTCGCCCGACGCCAGGATCGACCCAGGGGTCATGCGAGACGTGCAGGAGGTTGTGCACGCCCATCCCGGCAGTGCTCCGTTGGAGATTCGCTGGCTGGACCGAGATGGAACCCCAGCCCGGTGGCGTTCTCGCACGCTCAAACTCTCGGCCGACGGCATCGCTCTCAAGGAGTTGAGGTCGCTGCTCGGGGATGAGCGCGTTTCAGTAGTTTTAGGGGTATAGGAGGTCCCAATGGCAACTGCCGCAACCACCATGGAGTTCGAGAAGCCGATCGCCGATCTCGAGCGGAAGATCGACGAACTCAAGCATGCCGCGGGCGAGCGGGCGGTGAATGTCGACGACGAGGTTATTTCGCTGGAGCGCAAGCTCAGCGAGCTTCGTGGCGACATCTACAAGAATCTCACGCCGATCCAGCGCGTTCAGGTCGCTCGCAACGTTCGGCGGCCGTTCATGCTGGATTACGTATCGCGCATCTTCACGGACTTCATCGAGCTGCATGGTGATCGTGCGTTTCGTGACGATGCAGCGATAGTCGGCGGATGGGCGCGGCTAGATGGTGAAACGGTGATGCTCATCGGCCACCAGCGCGGTCACGACACAAAGGAAAATCTCAAGCGTAATTTCGGCATGCCGCATCCCGAGGGTTACCGAAAGGCACTGCGTCTGATGAAGCTGGCCGAGAAATTCCACGTACCCGTTCTGACGTTTATCGACACCCCCGGCGCATTTCCTGGGCTTGGCGCGGAGGAGCGAGGTCAGTCGGAGGCAATAGCGCGCAATCTGTTGGAGATGAGCCAGCTTCAGGTGCCGATCATCGCAACCGTTATCGGCGAAGGTGGATCTGGTGGTGCACTGGCGCTTGGCGTTGCTGACCGAGTTTTGATGATGGAGAACGCGGTGTATTCGGTGATCACGGTCGAGGGTTGCGCCGCCATTCTTTGGAAGGACGGCAAATCGCCAGAGATGCGTGACCGCGCGGCAAATGCGCTCCACATCACAGCGCCGGACCTGCTGGAGATGCGTGTCGTGGACGAGATAGTGCCGGAGCCTGACGGCGGCGCCCATGCAAACCACGAGGCCGCGGCGCGCTCGCTTGGCGAAGTGCTCAACTCCAATCTGGAAGAGCTGCGCAAGCTCCGACCCGAAAGACTCGTGCGACGTCGCCGGCAGAAATACCTGCGCATGGGCCAGTGGGCGGAATGACGCCGCGGCCGATCCAGGCCGATGCCCGCCGTCAACGGAATAATGGCTTACGCACCAACCGAGAATCATGCATCTCATTGAAGTAGCCTTTCACGGTAATCGTAAGGAGTTCTTTGGGTGGGAGGGTGAAACGCCGCCGCCTGCGAACACGTCCGTGATCGTGGAAGCAGATCGAGGCGAGGACCTCGGAGTCGTGCACTCCACTGGAGATCTTGCCGTCAAGCGTAACGCCGGTTGCGCGCATGGCTGCGGAGACCCGACCAGAAAGGCATTGCGACTCGCGACGAAGCGCGACGTTCGCCAGAGCGAATCGTTGCGACGCGCGAATGACGACGCTCGCCAGAAAGCAGCCGACAGAGTCCGCAGCGCCGACCTTCAGATGAAGATCTCCGACGCCGAGTGGCAATGGGACAAAAAGAAGCTGACGCTGTATTTCACGGCCGAGAAACGCGTCGACTTTCGCAACCTCGTCAGAGACCTCGCGGCTGCTTTTCGCACGCGCATAGAGCTCAAGCAGATTGGCGTTCGCGACGAGGCGAAGCGACTCGATGGAATCGGCCGCTGTGGTCGCCAGTACTGTTCTGCAGCATGGCTACCCGAATTGCGGCCGGTGAACCTCGGCGTGGCCAAGGACCAGAGACTCTCACTCAACCCGTCACAAATTTCGGGAGCGTGTGGGCGGCTTATGTGCTGCCTAAGGTACGAGCACGACTTCTATGTCGAGACGAGACGACGATTCCCAAAGGAAGGCAGAATCGTCACAACCGCAGTCGGCGAGGAAAAGGTTGTCACGGTCGACCTGTTCCGCGAAACGGTAACCCTACGCAATGTAGAGGGCTCATTTCGCATGATTCCGCTCGCCGAGTTCGATGCCGAGGTCGTCGGCCGTCCGCCTCTTGCGAGGGCGACTGGCGACGAAGAAACGGATGAGACATCGGACGAAATCTCGCCCGATCTGATGTACACTTCCGAGTTCGCTGTCCCGGAGCCCCGATTGGTCATCCTCACGGAGACTCTGGATGCCGAACCCGCCGCCTCCGCGGCACCTCAGAAGCCGGAGCGCAAGCGCCGCGGCAGACGAGGCGGAGGCGACGACCGCAGGCCTCCAGCGTCTGGCGGCGGCGCCGGGCCAGCGAAAGGAACCTGATCGGTCTAAATTCCGACGTGCCCAACAAGTACTACATCACCACAGCGATCGACTACGCGAACGGCGACCCGCATCTCGGGCACGCCTTCGAGAAGATCGGCGCCGACGTTCTTGCGCGCTACCATCGCCTGCTCGGCGACGAAGTCCTGTTCGTAACGGGAATGGACGAGCATGGCCAGAAGGTCGCACAGTCTGCCGCCAAGGCAGGCCGCACTCCGCAGCAACAAGTAGACGAGATCGCCCGCCGTTTTCAGGACGCATGGAGTGCCCTGGAGATTTCGTACGACCGATTTGTTCGTACGACAAGCGAGAGCCACAAGGCCGGCGTTCGTGCGCTCATACAACGAATCTTCGACCGCGCGCCAGACAACTTCTACGTCAAGACATACGCGGGATGGTACTGCGTGGGATGTGAAGCGTTCAAGACGGACGAGGAGATGGTGGACGGGAAATGCGTACTGCATCCCACCCGAACACTGGAATGGGTCGAGGAAAAGAACTGGTTTTTCCGGATCAGCGCGTACGCTGACCGTCTGCGCTCGTTGATCGCGAGCGGCAATTTTCTACAGCCGCAGAGTCGTGCAAACGAGATCCTTTCGCTAATCGACCAGGGGCTCGAAGACGTCTCCGCCAGCCGCGCGCGCGAGGGTTGGGGCGTACAGTTTCCGCGCGACACCGGCGATGGGGAACCGCAAACGACGTATGTCTGGTTCGACGCGCTGCCCAACTACATCACGGCGGT
>JBDTIP010000038.1:0-5626 GCA_039936295.1 Gemmatimonadaceae bacterium | reverse complement strand
GTCGGAGCGGTATCCAGCACCGCGACTCCGGCCTGGCGCATGATCTGAAGCGCTTCATCGCGTGCAGACAGCAACTCTTCGGCGGCGACGCTCGCATAGGTCTGCTCGTCGCTGGCGCCGGGTGACGGGACCGATGCGGTGACGAGCTGCTCATTGCGCAGAGCGACGACCAGTGGCAGATGACGCTCGGCGCTACGAGCAGTGAGTGCGATCACGGCGCGGGAAGAGCGAACATCGATCACGTCTGTAAAAAAAACAATTAGAGAGCGGCGCCTGTTGCGCTCAGTAAGCGTGCGAAATGCGGCTGCGTAATCTGGCTCTGTCATTGTAGCAGTAACACCAGTCAGCGTATCGCGAATCGCACCAAGCGTACCGGGCGCACGCGCCGGGGCGATGTAGGCGCGCACCATGGAATCGAACACTATGAGTCCCACGCGATCACCAGTCGACAACGCGGTGTCGGCGAGGGTGAGTGCGGATGCCAGTGCGTATTCAAAACGCGGGCGGTCGCCCGCGAGCTGCGTCATCATCCGGCCGCAATCGATGGCGATCATTACGGTCTGGCCCTGCTCGATGGTGAACTCGCGCGAGATGAGCCGGTGCCGGCGCGCGGTCGCCTTCCAGTCTATGCGCCGCGGATCGTCGCCGGGTACGTATTCGCGCAGATTCGCGAACGCCGTTCCTCCACCGCGCCTGCGAATTACGCGCTGGCCAGCGGTGCGTACGCGATGTTGGGCGGCTAGCAGACGATACCGTCCGGCGCCGGCAACCGACGGTACAATCGAAATAGTATCATCCAGAGAATAAATTATCGAACGACGGATCAATCCCCACGGGCCAAGGACGGAGAGTGCAACCGGGCCAAGGGAGTAGACTCCGCGCGCACGTCCGACGACCGCCAATGGAATCGAGAGCGGCGTCTGATCGTCCACCCGCAGTAATCGTGATGCGAGGCCGGACGCCGAGAGCGCAAGCGGCAACTGTTGAGTGACTGCAACAGTCAGCGAAACGGGCCACGAAGAGGTGATCTCATAGCTTGCGTTGCGGCTGTCCCCGACGCCGATGATGGGTGGGAACGTGCGCGTCACGTGCAGGTACCGTGTTCCCGGGGTTCTGAGCGCATCTGCAAGTGTTGCAACGGCGACGAGCGCGACAAACGCGGTGGCGATACCCTGACCGATGACACCGGATGAGAATATCCATACAGGCGCCAGAAGCGCCACTACCAGCGCAAGGCGCGGTGTTGGGGCGTACCGCGCCACGGCTCTCACCGGAGCCAGGATGCGGCGCAGCAGCGGCGACGTCACCGCAGAGCCGAAGAGTGTTTCAACCGGGTAAGCAAGCTCGTCACTGCGGCGCCGGAACCCGCGCCAGAATTGCGGTGATCACGTCGTCAGTCGAGCGACCCTCAACCTGAAGTTCGGGCGAGAGGAGGACGCGGTGGCGAAGCACTGGAAGCGCATGCTGCTTCACGTCATCTGGTGTTGCGAAGTCTCGTCCCGCAACGAGTGCGGCGGCGCGCGCGATGCGGAACAACGCAACGGCGGCACGTGGAGATGCACCGAGTGTCAGAGAATTGTCCTCGCGCGTTGCGCGGACGATGTCGGTGATGTATTCGCGAACTTCGGGCGTGACTGTCACGCTGTCGGTCATCGCGCGAAGTTGAATCACTTCTGCGCTCGTGACGGCGGGCTCCGGCATGAATGTATCCGCACGTTCCGCGTCGAATCCTTCCGAATAGTTCGCGAGCATGGCAAGTTCGGCGCGTTTCGCTGGATAGCCGATGCGGATGTTGACCAGAAAGCGGTCAAGCTGCGCTTCGGGGAGAGGGTATGTGCCCTCATATTCGACCGGATTCTGGGTCGCGAACACGCTGAAGAGGTCGCCGAGCGCGTGGGTCACGCCGTCGACAGTGACCTGGTGTTCCTGCATGGCTTCAAGCAGCGCCGATTGCGTCTTGGCTGGCGCGCGATTGATCTCGTCGGCGAGAAGGAGATCCGTGAAGATGGGGCCGGGCCGAAATTCAAACGCGCGCGACGATTCCTGGTAGACACTGACACCGGCGACGTCGGAAGGCATGAGATCGGGCGTGAACTGAACGCGCCCGAAGCGTATGTCGAGCGCGCCGGCGAGCACGCGTATGAGGAGGGTTTTCGCGGTCCCCGGAACTCCTTCGAGGAGTACATGACCCCGGGCGATGAATGCCGCAAGCACCTGGTCGATCACATCGTCCTGGCCGATGACACGGGCTGCGACTGTCTCACGAATTCGCTGGAGCACGGCGGATGTAGCGGTTAGGTCGGTCACTATTTGAAAGCCCTCTCGATGTTCGCGACCGCAGCGCCTGTTGTGGCGAAGTGGTCTGATGAGTCGGATGAATCTGCCGTCAAGGATGCTTGTATGCGATCGACATCGGCCGAAGCAGCCGGAAGCCTGTCTCGCAGTGTGGAAAGGTAGGCCAAATCCGACGCCGATCGCGGCAACCCGAGTGAGTGCCTGCGCCTGAGTCCGTGAATCAGCCGGTTTGCGCCGAGCACTCGGGCGTCAACCTGGAGGTATGCGTGTGCGAGGGCTTCCACGTGTTCGAGTGGCGACCTGCGCGACAGAAGAGGGGCGGGAACGGGTGCAATTGGTCTTACAGCAAATGCCAGGATCAGCACCAGCGCAGCGGCAATGATCTGGACCGTCATTCTGCCGAGCGGCGTATTGGTCAGAGCTCTCTGTACCGCCGCGGCAACGTCAGCGTGGGTGCCGAAGCCGTGGTGGTATTCGTCGAAGATGACTCTGTTCGAGCGCGGTTGGGCTGCTGTTGCCGTATTCGCGTACTGAAGTGCACGCACAACCGCGATTGCAGTACGTGGATCTCGGACAAAGCGGTTGCTGAGGATCATGGAGGGCGCCACACCGATGGCGTATCCGCGGCCAAAGTGATGCCCCAGTACTAGGGCGGGCTGTGAGGCGGAGTCGTTGGGCACTGAGCTCAAATCAGTTTTCGAATTGAGCCAGAGGAAGGACTGGTTGTCCAATTTGAACGTCGACTTGAGCGCCGTCGAGATTGGCGCGACGGTTTGAAAGGCGATGCGCGGGTCCTGAATACCAGGCTCGGGCGGATTACCGCCGGTGACTGTCGTTCGGCTGAGGGTGTAGAAGCCGTTGGATGGCACGACGACTCGAAAGCCAAGTGAATCGGAGAGTGCGCCTCCGCTTGGAGTGAAGAGCAGGATTGCGCCGCGCCGTACTGCACTCAGAAGATTTGCCTGTTCGGTAGTGGAGAGTGCTTGAGCAGGCTGGATGAATACGAATGCGGATGTAGTGTCTGGCAGTGAGGATAGCGGTTTGGTGTCGCGGCTCACCTCAAAACTAAGCCGTCCGACGACTTCGTAAATCGCGCGCGCTCCGTTAGGGCCAGCGGAGTAGGAGCTAAAGGTCGTTCCACCGTCGTCGTCGGGCTGAGGTGCGAAGACGACGAAAGCCGCGAGGAGCATCGCGATGACGACGAGAATGCGGATCGGCGTATTTGAAGCGTCGCTTGTAGAAGGCGCCGGTATGGCGAATCGAGCCACGGAACCCGGGACGGTCACGCGGTCACGCGGTCACGCTACTGGTTGCGGGCCTGACTCCGCTGCGTGGTGGAGTGCCGCTAATGAGCTCACCGGCGAGAGTGTTGAGACGGAGGTAACGGTCCCTGTCGCAGGTTCCGATTCCGTAGATCACCATTTCGTAAGAGCGGGTGAAGTCTGTGAAACGCGGGAGGTCCATTGCACCTGGCGTTCGCCGGAGCTCGCGAAGGTAGTCACCGGTGGTCTTGGATTCGTGCAGGGAGACGAGGCCACTGCGTGAAGCGAGGGCTATGAGCGCCAGGTAAAGGGCGTGCGCCGCGCCGGTGTAGTCGTCGCGTGCAGCGAGTGCCTGGGCGGTGCTCCACCAATCTGTGTTTCGGGTGACGTCGAGGCGTCGTCGTGTGATCGCGGACGGCGCGTAGCGGGCGATGATACCGTAGATGATGCGTACAACGATGAGGATAACCGCAACTCCGATTGCGATTCGGAGCACCACTCCTATCACTGGGTGGCTTGCAGCAAAACCGAACACTCGGAGGGTGAGATTCCAGAGCCATTCGGTTACAAGCTGCCCGATCGAGACCGTGTTGTGGGCCGTGAATACCCGGTCCCTGAAGACCGATGCGACCGTATCCGCGATAGCGGGATTATCAGCCTGTCTCATTAGTATCGCAGAGATACTAATGCTTGATCAGGGAATTGCTTCTAGCGAAGGCGCAGGGTTGAGCGCCTGGGCCATGAGCTCGATGTCATAGCCTTCCCTGCGGATTCGGATGTCGTAATACAGCACCGTCGAGACGATTGTGCCGAATGGCGATAGCACGGTGGCAAGCAGCAGGCGCGCGACTGCGCCGAGGGCTCCGTGCGCCAGAGATGTGATAAATCCACTCAGGTAGATGGTGACAACGAAGACGAAGACGAGAACGCCACCGATGAGCAGGAATATGCGTCCGCCATTTCCGACCGCCAGCGTACGGGAGCGGGATATCGCGTCACCGACAGTATTGTCCTCAAGGACGACTGTCATCGGTAGCGCAAAGTAGCGCTTGAAGACGATCAACCCTGGCACGATGAAAAATACGAAGCCGATTCCCATAGCGAGCCACTTGGTGCACATGGCAATGAAGAGGCGACCGGGCTTTCTGAAGGCGGCGTGAATCACCTGACTGAAATCGACAGGGTTCCCCAGGTAGGCCGCGGATGCGGCAGCGGTGAGAGCGCCTTCAGTGAACGGGGCGATGCAGAATCCCAATAGTATCACGAAAACCGAAGTGCCCAGGGCGCCCAGCTCACCCGGTTTCTGCAGCTGGAGAGCAGTTTGGCTCATGTACGCGGAGATCGACCATGGGACAGTCGCAAAAACGCTTATTGCCACAAACACCGCGAAGTGGCGTCTGTAGATCTCGAAGGCGACGTCGAGTATTTCGGATGTGGAGCGCGGACGGAAATCAGACATCAGCGCAGTAGGTTTGTGGTGTCGCTGGCCAGTACCAGCGGCGTGGAGAGCGTAGCTGCCGTCAGGCGCTTGCGGCCGAAGATTGCTGTTTCTCGGCGATGGCTGCTATCTGAGCGGCCTCAGCGCGCACGGTCCAGGCAAGCCCGTGAGTACTGACGGCGGCATCTGTGAGCCGAGTTCCGACGAAGTAGCCACTGCGTTCGGGGATGACGTTGCGATCGACAGTTCGCGCATCGTCGCTCATTCCCCCGGATAGATAGCGCAGCCGTAGACCAAGTCCCGCCCGGTCGAAATGCTTGGCTACGGTGCGCATGATAAATGGTTCGGCCTCACGCACGCGAGCGTATTCCTTGCGGGCGTAGCCGTAGTATTCCCAGGCCGCGTGGCCAGGGCTTACGGCGCGACTTGTCTGGACGGCAATGCCTTCGTTGACGATCAGCTCTCGTAGGGAAGCTCGGCGTCCAGTTTCCCAGTAGTCGTAGTTGCCCCCGGCATCTGCGATGAGTTGGCGCATCTCGCTATTGCTGGTCGGGGACGTATAGCGAACGGCGTGAGCGATTTCGTGCGCGAGCCAGAGCGGGATGAGCTCCGGCTCGAGACCGAGTGCGCT
>JBDTIP010000037.1:0-7669 GCA_039936295.1 Gemmatimonadaceae bacterium | reverse complement strand
CGACTGCAATGGCCGCGCCAGTGATCGACGCCGTACGCGTTCCTCCGTCGGCCTGGAGCACATCGCAGTCGACTTTGAGGGTGTATTCGCCGAACTTGAAATCATCCAGCATTGCACGGACTGAGCGACCTATGAGTCGCTGAATCTCCTGGGTACGGCCGCCGACCTTGTCACGTTCCCGAGAAGTACGGGTGCGCGTTGCACGGGGTAGCATTGCGTATTCGGCCGTGAGCCAGCCCTCACCTCGTCCGCGGCGCCACGACGGCACGCCTGCTTCGATTGACGCCGAACACAAAACCTTGGTCATGCCGAACGAGATGAGGCACGATCCCTCTGCATATGGCGCCACTCCGCGTTCCATCGTCACGAGCCGCAACTCGTCGACGCGTCGTTGCGTCGCTGGTGCATCACCCACGCATGCGCTCTATGATTGAAGTAGTTGACTGCCCCGCGGTGAGCGGAATGACGAGCACATCTCCGCCACGCGCACGAACTTCGGCTGCACCAACGATTGTCGCTTCACTGTAGTCACCGCCCTTCGCAATCACGTCGGGGAGCAGGCACTGAATCAGTTCGAGCGGCGTATCCTGATCGAATACCGTCACTGCGTCGACCGCTTCGAGCGCGGCGACGACATAAGCCCGGTCGGACTGCGTTCGAACCGGTCGCGAATCGCCCTTGAGGCGGCGCACCGACGTGTCACTATTGATTCCCACGACAAGCGCGTCGCCAACTGCGCGGGCCGCCTTGAGCAAATCGACATGACCAGGGTGCAGCAGGTCGAACACCCCGTTGGTGAAGACGACCCTACCCCAGAAATCACTGCGCCAATCGCGGAGCGCATTCCATGACATGACTTTTGATACGGGATCGCGCGGTGTCACAGCGGGCCTTCCCTATCCAGAATGAAATGGACATCGCGCCTGTATCGGAGCACCTGCCAGTGGTCGTCGTACGATCCGAAAACCCGAATCGCGCTGGGAGCTCGCTCCACGGTCACATGATAGGCCTCCTCGGGGAGGCCGAGCGAGTCGGCCGCGGCCCAGATCTCCTTTCGAATACCAGCATCGTTGCGAAACGTTGCGTAGCGCACCTGCTGATCGACGGCGTCGCGAAAGCGATAGTAGCGCATGTACGGCTCGGCGACGTGCGTCCCGACGTAGCCGATTATAGCGATCATGAGCAACCAGCCGAGACAACCGAGCTGGGCAGCGCCGCGTCGCCTCACCATTGAGACTGCACTCCTTCTACAATCGCGCTGACGATCCTGTCCACGGCTTGTGAGCGACCGATCGCCTCCTGGCCTTCTGCGTACTGGCCCTGGACGAGATATCCCTTGCGGGACCAGAGGCTCTTGCCGTTGGTCTGGTCGATGACATCGATATCGAGTTCCATCTCGAGCGAGCGCTGCACTGCACTTGCGGCGCGTGGGTTCGCCGTGACGCCGATGGGGATTCCGGCTTCGTACCGGCGAATGGTTCCGCGCACGATGGCGTTGGCATGGGATTCCGATGCTTCACGCAGACCAAGTCTGTTGATGAGTCGCACGCGGAGCGAATCCGAAATCTCGCGCTGGATATCGGCCACTGGGGTCTGGTTATCGAACGGAATCACGGCGATCGTGTGTATGTGCGACGGCAACCCTCCGCCGTGAAAGCCATAGAGGCAACCGGCGAGCGCGAGCACGAGCGGCACTGCGAAGAGCAGCTTGCTAAAAACGCCAGATCGATGGGTCAAACGGGGCTACCGGTTGTTGAGTCTCGATATCAAGGACGAGCGAACGGCTTCCTGACAACTCGTAACGCGTCTGTTTACCCGGGTTCCGTTCCACCCACTCCACTATGCGATTGCCGGACACACGCTCCACGCGAGTGAGCTCACCCCCGACCGCGGTGATCCGCCACTGGACGGGATCGCCGAGGGAGGCGCGAAGCGTGTCGCCAACGACACGGATTATGGTATCGGGAACCGCCGGGAGCGCAAGGCGTCCAAGCGCTGCCCAGAGGAGCGGCGCCGGCGGGACTAGGTCACTGCCATTGGAATTAGGAGGTACAATGAGGCTATCACCGACGAGTACCGCTGCCGCAGCCGCGCCGAAGCCGCCGCCGAGGAAGAGGTCGACTCTGGCGTGATCCGGAGCCTCCATGCGAGCGACGCCGTCTCCTCGCGCGACGATGGAGTTGTCATTCAGCTCCCATCGGAACGTGAGCTTCTGCGGGATCGACGGAAGTGCGAACGACGGAAGAACCGCATTTGCCGGCGCAATCCCGGGAAGCGCGTGGATGCGTGGCGCGCAGCTAACCACGACTAGCGCGAGCGACATAGCCGCAAGACCCAGCCGCCTCGGCAAGCGGACGATCACCAGCGCACCGCCACGGAGCGAATTGCGTCACCTTCGACGAGAGCGTCCATGACGTTCAGGCCTGATGTAACCTGTCCGAACACAGTGTAATGGCCAGTCAGATGCGGCTGCGGAGTCAGGGTGAGGAAGTATTGACTACCACCGGTGTCGGGTCCGGAGAGCGCCATTCCAACCGCTCCGCGGCGATACGGCAACAAGGTAAGCTCGTCTCGGATGGCGTAACCGGGACCTCCCTCGCCGTCGCCGCGCGGATCACCGTCTTGAGCGACGAATCCGGGTACGACACGATGAAATCTCAAATTGTCATACGAGTGCGCACCAGCGAGCGTTGCGTAGTTCAGTACAGTTAGCGGCGCGACGCGTCCGTCGAGCGTAATCGTTATCTCGCCACGGGCGGTGCGCATGACCGCGCGCAGCGGGTGACCACGGAGCGATGGAACGACGACCCTTCGCACGGCATCGTCGTACCATTCGATCGGGCGCTCGACGGCTGACGTATCCAGCTGCCGCGCGCGTGCGCCCGGAATCGAATTTCGCACGACCGAGTCCGGATCAGACCGGGCCGCGAGCAGAGCATCCTGCACTGACGCATCACGCCTCGCGGTGTCGCTTCTGGCCAACACCTCATACGCGGCGGCACGAACGCGTCCATCGCTATCTCGCGTCGCCTCGAGTGCGACGCGCCGGGCGCGCAACGTATCGCGAGCGCTCCCCAAGGCGGCGACAGCTGCTGCTCGGTAGCGCCAGTCGGAAGAGCTGCGCCATTCATCGACGCCGGGAAGATGAATTCCAACGGTGGATGAAGTCTCGATAAGAGATTTCCGTACCTTGTACGATGTGTCCGCCGACCAGGCCCCACGCCACGCCGCGTGCGTGGCACCGAACGCCGTAGCGGCACTCTGCGCGGCGGCGACTCGTACGTTCTCGTCGTGGTCGCGAAGAGCATGCAGGATCACTGATCGCGCCAGCGTCCCAAACGTTGCCATCGCCCGGATGGCGTTGATGCGCACGTACGGACTGGAATCCCTGACCAGCAAGTGCAATCTCGCAATCGCCCGCTCACGCAACGAGTCGCCTACCGTCGCTGAGGTGAGCTCTCGCGCAAGCTCTGCACGAAACGCTGCGTCGGGCGACCGCGCGTCGAGCAGCGCGCGCGCGCCGGCGGGTGAGCGATTTCTGGCGACGGCGTATGCTGCCGCCCAGCGCAGTTCTGGATCTGGCGATGCGAGATAAGGCTCTATCGCAATGAAATTGACGCCGCGCTGCTTGGACGCTGCGATCAGGAGCTCGCGTAGCGCATTGGGTGATCCCGTGCGGGATGCGTGCAGAGAGAGTTGATTCTCCTTCAATAGCTCCGTGACAGTATCAGCTGCTGGTGCACCAATTTCGCCGAGCGACCACGCCGCGGGCGCGGACGCCGCGTCATTGGCCCGAAAGAGCGATGCAAGAAGATCGACCGAAGCCGTATCGCGCACCAGGCCCAGGCCAAAGACAGCGGCCGCTGCAACCGACGAATCCGCGTCGTGGACGAGGGCTCGCAGCATCGGAATCGCGCGCCTGCGGTGGCGCAACGCAACCTGCGACATGGTGCGCGCGGCAACGCGGCGAACCTCGGCGTTCAACGACTGCATGGCTGTGTTGATAAGTGCGCTATCGAGCACCCGCTGGTCGGCGGATTTGAGAATGCGGGCGTAAAGCCGAATGTCGAGCGAGTCGCGCTGATCTGTTGCGAGCGCAGCGACGGACAGCGTCGATTCGTAAACCGGAGCTGACTTGGGCAGCGCGCTAGCAACCGGCATGGCGGCCATGGTTGCCACCACGGACATGAGAGTCATGAGCGCCGGCATGTCAGGCAATTACCCGCACGCGCTCCAGTTGTTGCCTGAGTCTCTCGGGAATACACGAGCCACGTCCGTCGCGCGTCATAGCGACAAGGATGGTGTAACCAGCCGCGATGGATCCGCCATCCGCCAAAGCCATGTCATAGTCGAACCGCACAACGCGCGAGCGCACCTCGGTTACGCGCGTGGTAATCCGGATGCAGTCGTCGTACCGTGCCGGTTTGATGTAGCGCATGTTCGCCTCGACGACGGCGAGCGCGGTGCCTTCGCGCTCCAGCTCGGCGTACGTCATGCCGCCGAGGGCGCGGATGAGCTCCGTGCGGCCCATGTCGCACCACGCGAAATAGTTGGCGTGATAAACCACGCCCATCTGATCGGTCTCCGCGTAGCGGACGCGGACGTCGGTCACTTGAAGCATTTGTTAAGATACCGTCCGTACGCTAAGCTTGTCGCGTGCTCAAGACTCCCTGCCACATCGTGTCCGACCTGCATTTGGGGGTCGCTACCAACGACACCGAACGATCGTTCGAGAGGTACCTCGCATCGTTAGCCGGGAGAGTACCGACGCTGGTAGTGAATGGGGACCTGTTCGATTTCTGGTTCGAGTGGAACAGTGTCATTCCGCGCCGCGGCTTCCGGACGCTCGCCGCTCTCGCGGAACTCCGGGACAGCGGAACGGAGATACTCTATATCGCCGGCAATCACGACTGCTGGGGTGGCGACGTTCTTCGCAACGACGTCGGCGTAGAGTATCACGTTGGCCCGTGGACAGGTGAGATCGGGGCGTGGCGAGTGCGCATCGAGCACGGCGACGGTCTTCGCCAGATCGAGGACCGCAAGTATCGCATGGTGCGTCCCGTGATGCGATCACCGGCAGCGATCTGGCTGTTTCGCCGCTTGCATCCAGACTGGGCCACGCGCGTGGCTACGGGAAGCTCGAACGCGAGCCGCACTTACGCTGCGCGTGATGGCGGCGCGGGCCTCCGGTCAATTGGACACGCGCGGCTCGGTGCCGACCCTGCGCTCGACGTGGTGGTGTTTGGACACTCGCACGTTGCCGCGCTTGATCGTGTTGGAGCAATGCAGGTGTTCGCGAACGCCGGCTCGTGGCTGGACGCGCCAACCTACATCGAGATCACTGACCGCCGTATCGAGCTGTTGCGCTGGACAGGATCAGCCGAGCGTGACAGTCTCAACGCGATCGATCGCGGAGCCTAGGAATCTCTTCCCGACATTGCGAAACTGTTCGGGAACATCGGAAGCGATAAAGCGCATGCTTGGCGTGTCGTCACGCGGTCCCCGCTCGAGGCCGCGTTCGCGCAGCAGCCGCACGACCTCTCCAGCCGTCTCCTCGGCGCTGTCGATCAACCTGATGTCCGGACCAAGCGCGCGTGCGATTACGGGCTTGATCAGGGGATAGTGAGTGCAGCCCAGGACGAGGGTGTCGATGCCACTGGTGGCGAGCGGCGCGAGGTAGTCATTCGCAACAAGCTCGATGGCAGGATGGTCGAGCCAACCCTCTTCGATGAACGGGACAAAGAGCGGACACGCGCGCGCGGAGACGCGTACATCATCATCGATTGCGTGGATGGCACGCTCGTATGCGCCAGAAGTTATGGTACCAAGAGTTCCGATGACGCCGATTCGGTGATTCGTGCTGACTTGGACCGCCGCACGAGCACCAGGAGCGATCACGCCTGTGATTGGCAAGTCGAAGCCCTCACGGAGCGCGGTAAGCGCGTGAGCCGTTGCCGTGTTGCACGCGACTACAACATTCTTGACGCCCTCGCTCTGAAGGAACGAGGTGATCTCCCGGGCATAGCGGGTTACCGTCTCAGGGCTCTTCGGTCCATACGGCACGCGTGCCGTATCGCCGAAGTAAATGATGTCCTCATCAGGTAACTGCCGCATGATCTCGCGAACGACCGTGAGGCCACCGATGCCGGAGTCGAAGACGCCGATCGGTGCTCGTGAGTCCGTCATCAAAACGCTATCGATGCAGCCAGAGCTGCGCCATTTCTGGTTGGAGTGACGGCGACGTTTGCCTTGAAGTCCCACAAATTCGCCGCGACGTACGCATCGGCGCCCGATATGACATGATTGAAGATTATTGCGGCGAGCCAATCCTCATAATGAGTTCGCCGCGCGCCGATGCGTGCGACGAGGCGATTCTGCGTAAAGCCAGTTGCGGTGATCGTTCCTGCTACTGTGTCGGCAACAAAGCCGGTCGGAATACTATCCTGGCGGGCGGTTCGCGCCTCACGAAGATCGAGAGCAGCCTTGCGGGCCATTCCGAGTGACAGTATCTCGAACGTCGCAAAAACGATTGACGACGTTGGGCGATTCAGGCGCGCCTGTGCAAAACCGGGCAGCAACATCGAGTAGATCATGGCACGGCGCGGCGCGATTGGCGGATGCTCTAGCGAGTCCGCGATGGTGTCGGCAAATATCGGCGCTCTGCGCGCGCCGGCAGGGGCTGGGCGCTGTGCGGCCAGGGGTGCACTCGCGACCAGCGTCGATACCAACACCAACACCACCATCGTGCATGTGCCGCGACGAGCGGAGGCGCATGATGCAACGGCGCCGCACGCTCGGCGTACGAGCTCGCCGCAGCCGTTGCGCACGTCAGCTATCGATCGCGACGATGGCGTCGATCTCGACGAGGGCGCCGCGCGGAAGCGCGGATACCTGAACCGTCGAACGTGCAGGACGAGCTTCGCCAAGCCAGCGGCCGTACACCTCATTCACGGCGGGGAAAGCCGCCATGTCATGAAGAAACACCGTGGTACGCGCAACCTTGGACCAGTCTGCCCCGGCAGCCTTGAGCACTTCGGTGAGATTGCGCATGACTATTTCGGCTTGCTCGCGCACATCTCCGGTCGACATCTGGCCAGAGGCTGGGTCAAGCGCGATCTGACCGGCGGTGTACAACATTCCGTTAACGACGACACCCTGCGAGTACGGGCCGATCGCGGCTGGAGCCGTTTCGGTGTGGACGTGCTTTAATGGCATTGGTGAATCATAAAAAATCGGATGGAGATGCCCACGCGTCGATGTGGGCCACGAGTCAGGAAATATACCGTGGCGTGGCGACGATTAGCGTGGCGGGCTGGCGACGCGGCACAGGCAATTGCCGCAGCGGGAGGCTGGCAGGCACGTGTCCAGACGCGGTGCTACGGCTCCAGCCTGATTTCCTGTTCCGCGGGATCGTCACGCACAAGCTTCAGGTGCCGCCTTCCGCGCAAAGCGCTGGCGGCATCGTGCCGAACCGGCGGCCGATAGTATGGATCGATTTCGCGAAGAGATCCGCGCAACTCGCGGTGGCTGTCGAGCGCGCGTGCATGCGCCAGCGACGCCTCCAGGCTTTCGGGTCCGAATTGAGCTTCGGCCAGCCGCGCGCAGTAATAGTTCTTCCACGTCTCCCGAACTAGCAACTCGGTGCGACCGAGCTCAGGCCGGACCGCCC